>JAAURU010000330.1 GCA_012032075.1 Flavobacterium sp. | reverse complement strand
TCTCCACAAGAAAGAATAGATAAAGCAAGCATTAAAAGAACTATTCTCATCATACTTGAATTAATTTAATGTTACTTTTAATTGTTTTATTCTTCTCTTATCTACACTTTCAACAGTGAATAAATAGTTTTTGAAAACAATTTTTTGGGTCTTCTTAGGGAAATTTCCAGAAATTTCTAAAACAAATCCTGCCAATGTTTCGGCTTCTCCTTTTTCTTCTTCAAAATCTACACCACTAATATCTATAATTCTATAGAAATCTTTTAAACTTATTTTGCCTTCAAAAATGTAATTCTTTTCATCTATTTGAGAATATACAATATTTTCATCATCAAACTCATCGCTTATATCACCTACAATTTCTTCTAAAATATCTTCTAAAGACACTAACCCAGAAGTTCCACCATATTCATCTACAACAATTGCTAAATGATTTTTCATTCCTTGAAATTCCTTTAGCAAATTATCTAGTTTTTTATTTTCTGGTATAAAAAATGGCTCTCTTATAAGCGATTGCCATTCAAATTCTTTTACATCTATGTAGGGAATTAAATCTTTTACGAACAAAACACCATCTATTTGGTCAATATTTTCTTGGTAAACTGGAATCCTAGAATAGCCTTTTTCAACTATTTTCACCATTATTTCTTCAAAAGTTTCTTCTTTATCTAATGCAAAAATATCAATTCTTGGACTCATTACTTGTCTTACTTCTGTGTTACCAAAAGTTACAATTCCTTCTAATATTTTTTGTTCTTCTTGTGTAGTTTCAGAATGATTTGTGAGCTCTAATGCTTGTGACAATTTATCTACTGAAAAAATAGTTTTCTGTGCACTAAATTTCTTTTCAACATACAAAATAATATTTCTCATAGGTATTGTTACTGGAGAAAGCAATTTATCCAAAATAGAAATTGGAAAAAAACCATTTTTGCAAAAGCTATATTATTACGATTAGCATAAATTTTAGGTAAAACTTCTCCAAAAAGTAATATTAAAAAAGTAATAAGAACAACTTCAACTACAAAACGTAAAAGGTCTGATTGAATTGAATTGAATACTTTTTCACTTATTGATGAAAATAGTATAACTACTGCAATGTTTATAAAATTATTAGCTACTAAAATTGTGGCTAATAGTTTTTTTGGTTTCTCCAATAATTTTGTAATTAGATTTCCTTTATTAAAATCTTCATCGGTTAAATCATCTAAATCTTTTTGAGAAAGAGAAAATAATGCAACTTCAGAACCTGAAATAAATGCAGAAGCGATTAACAAAAAAACAACTGCTATTAAACCTATTAACAGTTGAAAATCTATTGTATTGACGTAACTGGAAGGATCTGAATCCAATTTTATTGTGTATTAGTTAAACATTAGAATGGTAAATCATTATTTTGAGAACTATCATCTAAGCTGTCAAAATTAGTATTTTTTAACGATTCTGTTGCGTCTGTTTTAAAATTTTGTTTACTAGCTTCAAAATCTTTTTTTGTGCTTAGAAACGTGAATTCAGTTACCTGTATTTCGGTAGTGTATTTTGTAGAACCATCTTCGGCTTGCCATTGTCTAGATTTTATTCTACCTTCAATATATATTTTATCTCCTTTTGAAAGATATTTTTCACATATTTCAGCCGCTTTATTCCTTACTACAACGTTATGCCATTCTGTAGATGTAATCTTTTCACCAGTTGATTTGTTAATATAAACTTCGTTAGTTGCTAATGGAAATCTACCTATACAATTCCCACCATCAAAATAGTGCATTTTTACTTCATCTCCAAGATGACCTATTAATAATACTTTATTCAAAGTTCCGTTCATGGCTTATATTTTTTCATTAATCAAATATAGTGTTTTTCGATATATTAAAAATAATTTGTTTCAATAAAATTATGAATAACTATTGGTACTGGTAATTTTTTTAATTCCTCAAGAGAAATTGCATGAGGTATAATTTCATTAATTTGTAGTTCAAAAAAATGTATATGCAAATGTTGATGAGATAATTTATGAATAATTTCTTTTATCATTTTTTAAAATAATTAACTTTGGATTAAATTTCAATTTAATTTCATCGATAGTTAATTTTAAAGATGTTTTCTTTTCAAATTCAAGCAATGTAAATTCATATAAATTGTACCAAATTCCTTTAGCCTCTCTTTTACTTACTACAAAATTATTATTTAAGTCTTTTATAATTAAATATTTCAAATACCTGTTTGAAACTTTTGTTTTCTTCCCTTTAACAGGTAAAGTCGTTACACTATCTTTTTGTAAGGCCACGCATTTATCATTAAAAATACATATAGAACAATTTGGACTTTTTGGAACACATTGTAAAGCTCCAAACTCCATTATAGCCTGATTAAAAGTACTGGCATCACTTTCTGGCAAAAGCTCTTGGGATAGTTTTTGAAATTCTTTTTTAGTTTTTCCTTCAGAAATATCAGAATAAATACCGAAAATTCGAGACAATACTCTAAAAACATTACCATCCACAACCGCAACTGGTTCATTATAGGTAAAAGAAGCAATTGCAGCGGCTGTATATTCTCCTACACCTTTTAATTGTAGTAATTCCAAATAAGATTTTGGAAAAACACCATCTAGTTCATTAACAATATATTTTGCAGTTGTGTGTAAATTTCTTGCTCTTGAATAATACCCAAGTCCTTGCCATAATTTAAGCACTTGTTCTTCTGATGCATTTGCTAAATAATAAATTGTTGGAAAATTAGAAACAAAAGCTTCAAAGTAAGGCATTCCTTGCGCTACTCTTGTTTGTTGCAAGATAATTTCAGAGAGCCAAATTTGATATGGATTTGTAGAATTTCTCCATGGCAAAGCGCGTTTATTTTGTAAATACCAATCTATTAAGCGGTTAGAAAAATTCATTTTTATACATTAGTTTGCAAAAATAAATATATTAAGGGTTAAAAATTAATTAATTATGATTGAATTATTATTTTTTTAATTCATATATTTGCACACTCAAAAAAAGAACATAAAAATATTAATACGAAAGAAAATGACGAAAGCAGACATTGTAGCTAAAATTTCTGAAAAATTAGGTCTTGAAAAATCTGATGTACAATCAACAGTAGAGACATTCATGGAAGAAGTAAAGAATTCATTAGAAACTGGTGATAATGTGTATTTAAGAGGTTTTGGAAGTTTTATTATTAAAAACTAGGGCTGAAAAAACGGGAAGAAACATTTCAAAAAACACAACAATTAAAAATTCCTGCTCATAATATACCGGCATTTAAACCTGCTAAAGTATTTGTTGAGAGCGTAAAAACGAAAACTGAAATAGCAGTATAAATCATTTATTAATCTAAACCAACAAACGTTATGCCAAGTGGTAAAAAGAGAAAAAAGACATAAGGTAGCGACTCACAAACGTAAAAAGAGAGCGAGAGCTAACCGTCACAAAAAGAAAAAGTAGTGTAAAACTACTTTTCTTTTTTTAAAGTTCTTTGAAATTAATCAGCTAACATGCTGATTATCGGGTTAAAACCTGTAAAATATTGTTTAATCCATCTGTGAATAAAGCTGGAAGATAGGAAGCTGGAAGCTGGAAGTAGGAAGCTGGAAGTAGGAAGCTGGAAGTAGGAAGATTTAAAATCTAACAACTATCATCTGACATCTAACATCTAACATCTGACATCTAACATCTAACATCTGACATCCAACATTACAGATAAAAATGTACAGCGTGAACAAAGAATTAATTATTAGATCAGGTTCAGAAGCAGTAGATTTTGCCTTATTAAAAGATGGAAAACTAATTGAATTACACAAGGAAGAAGAAAAAGAGGGAAACAATTTTAGTGTAGGTGATATTTTTATTGCCAAAATAAGAAAGCCAGTTGCTGGATTAAATGCAGCATTTGTTAATTTAGGTTACGAAAAAGATGCTTTTCTTCATTATCACGATTTAGGTCCTAATTTACCTTCTTTATTGAAATTCATAAAACTTGTAAGCGCAGGTAAACTAAAAGATTATTCACTCAAAAATTTTCCTTTTGAGACTGAAATCAATAAAGATGGTGTTATAACTGATATTATCAGTGCCAATCAATCGGTTTTAGTACAAGTTGTTAAAGAACCAATCTCCACAAAAGGTCCTAGAATAAGTTCTGAGATTTCATTAGCTGGTAGATATGTCGTTTTAGTTCCTTTCTCAGACAGAGTTTCTATTTCTCAAAAAATAGATTCTAAAGAAGAAAAAGACAGACTAAAAAGACTGGTTCAATCTATTCGACCAAAAGGTTTTGGAGTTATTGTGAGAACAGTAGCTGAAGGCAGAAAAGTAGCTGAACTAGATAAAGACATCCAACTTTTATTAGAAAGATGGGTAAGTATGTGTAAAAAGCTACAAAACGCTCATCATCCATCGAAAGTATTAGGAGAG
>JAAURU010000329.1 GCA_012032075.1 Flavobacterium sp. | reverse complement strand
GGACCAGAAATAGACTACTCGAAGAAACTGTATTTATTACAATTGTTTAGCACCAGAAGCGCAAACTTATTGCAATTCACTATAAGCCTTCGTTGTAAAATTATGTGTTCCTACAGAAAGCGTACTTGAAGAAAAGGAGTAAGGACTAGTTGTATCTGTTCCTACTAAAGTTGTTCCATCATAAAATTCTACTTTAGTAATATTTACAGTTGAAGTAGCTGTTGCATTTATAGTTACATTTTGTCCTTGATTAAAAATAGCATTATTGGTTGGGCTTGTAATATTTACTGTAGGATTAGTAACACCAGTACAAGTATTTGAACTAGAAGTTACAGTTATTGTTGTACTTTTTTCACCTGTAGCACCTTGAGAGTCGGTAGCAACAGCTTTTAAAGTGTATGTTCCTGCAACTAAATTTGTAAGTGAAGTAACATTGTTACCTACATTCCATTCATATGGCGACGTATTATCTTGGTTTACTAAGACATTGTTAATGTATAATTTTACATTACTTATAGTGTCTGATGTATCACTATCTGTAACAGTTACTTTAACTAGTAAAGAAGCTGGAGCTATTAATGTACTTGAAGGACTTGTAAAATTAACAACTGGAGGATTATTTGTAGGTGTATTATTATTACCACTATTAAAATCATTTATTCTATTTTTTGAAACTTTTAAACTCATCAAACCAAGCAAAAACATCTTGATTTTGTTCATATTCTGCACTTGAACCGCCTAAGAATGTTGATAACAACAAATAGTTTATTGTGATGTCATTTGAGCTATTTGGTCTCCAAAAACCAAATTTATCTGAGTTTGTTTTTTTATAGCCAACGCCTCCATCAACCCATCCTTCAAAATAGCCATCATTTTGACCTGGTGTTTCAAACTTATAATGTAACTCAATATTATGCCATTGATTGTCATTTAAATAAGGAGTAAATTCATTGGTACAAATATCACCTCTATCCACTTCTTTAATACCCCAAAAACGGTCAAAATCGGATGAAAAACCGTCTTCACTTCCTTCTAATTCTGGATAAAATTGAATACTTCCACCTCTACGAAACATAATTCTACCTTTCCAGCGACTATTATCTGTATAAGTACCTCCTAACGAAGGTAGTTTTCCACCACATTTTGTAAAATCAAAATTATCACTAAATTTTATCCAATAGGAAATATACAATTCATCGGCTTGGAAATTATTGTTTTTAAAGCTTTCTCCAAGCGGAACTCTTACATCAATTCCAGAAGACATGAAGTTTTCATTGATTTTTGGAAAACGCACTTTTAAAGAGGAACCTTTTCCACCTACACTATTATTTGGGTCAACACTTGCTCTATTTTCAGGATCTGTTGCGCTTGCATTTGAAGAACCTGCAAAACCTGAACCATTGCCTACAGGCAAGTCTTTCTTTAGTTCAGCTTCACTATAACTGTTTCCAGGTCTAAAATGATCAAAACTTAGATGATAAACATTATTTGAATTAGTTAAATAAGAATCGGTACTTAGAGTAATTTGTAAGTTTGTTGTTGCTGTTACTGTAATGTTACGTTTCGTTTCATATTTGAAAGCTGCAACTGTAAGTTTTGTTGTTGTGTTTCCTGCAATGGTAAAAGTTCCATTAGTTGCTGTTTTAGTATAACTATTAACATTTGCAGAATTAGAAACTAATGCGTTTGCAATAGGTGTACCACTAGCATTTTTTACTACACCCGTTATATTTTGAGCACACATCGAAAAGCTGCATACTAATATCGAAAAAATACATTGTAATGTTTTTTTTCCACTGTTAAAAAAGCGATTTTTTAAAACACTTTTTTGGGTAATAATAGTTTTCATATTTGTTTGATTAGAGATACGTAATTTTATACCATAGAATATTTTTTTATCATTTAAAAAACAAAGAAATCGATTGCGCAAACATAATTAATTTTTAAATATGTTTTATGAAATATTTAAAATATAATTAACATTTTTTTATAAAATGTAATTTATCTGCTTTTTTTAACACTTTATCTATTTTTAGTGTATTTAGAGTAATAAATTGTTTAGCAAATAAAATTATTAAATGTATTTTGTTTCAAATTAAACTATGTCAATTATGAAAAGAGATGAATTAGAATCTTTACCTATTTATAGTAAAGCCGAACAAATTTTTAAAATTACTCATGGTTTAGTAAAAACTATTCCCGAAGAAAACGAATTCCTACAGGAAACTACTGTTCGTTTTATGATGGAAGATGCAATGATGATTCCAGCTAAAATTTCAGGTGCAGAAGCTGTAGATTTGTATGATATAAAAATGGAAAACGCAGCTATTATAAGAAAATGTGCAAGACAACTTTATGTTAGTGCAGGAAGTTTGCGTTACGAAGATGATATTAAAGATAAAGAATACATTAGTTTATTGCGTAATGAAATTGAAGAATTTCGGTTGTTGTTTGTCGATTGGGTTGCTGCTTTTGATCCTTGGAACTATATTATTGATAGATGGGGTTTATTTAATCCTCCTGGAGTAACAGCTCATGATAAAGATCCTGATGAAGATCCTGATGAAGATATTCCTTTTAATCCTCAAGATTTTTTAGATTTTAATTCAGGTGATTTAGACGATGAAGACTAACTGTTATTGTGGTTCAACTTTATCCTTTAATTTTTGTTGCGAAACTTTTATTACTAAAATAAGTTTACCAAAGCATCCTGAGCAATTAATGCGTTCTAGATATTCGGCTTATGTACTTCATAATGCTGATTATCTCATTGCTACTACACATCATTCAAAGAGGAAATTTTTTGATAAAAAGGAAATTTTACATTGGGCGAAGGCCAATACTTGGATAAAATTAGAAATTCTAAAAGCTGAAGAAAATCAAGTGGAATTCAAAGCGTATTATTTAGATGAAAGGCTACAAGCACAAATTCATCATGAAAAATCTACTTTTAAACAAGAAAAGGATATTTGGTATTATGTTGATGGGATTTTTTATTAGAAGAATTAAGTGAATAGAAAAAAGTGCTAAACATTACTAAAAAAAGCGAGAAAACAGCTATTTCCTCGCTTTTATTAAAATAAAGAACAGTTAGTTATTTTCTTGTTAATGGTTGAATTCTTTTATACACATGACTCAAATCGGTTGGTTTTAAACCATTGTTAGAATGGCATGAAAAACAAGAACCATATTCATTGTATGTAGTTCCGTTTTGTGCATAGGTTTCCATAGTACTGTTGGCTAATTGACTTGAACCTATAGCGACTCCTTGTTCACTTTCATTAGGAGAATAACTTTTGCCATTTGGTGCTGAACCACCATTTGTCCATGTAGCTCCTATTAAGAAGTAATTTTTTCTTACATCATTTCCTGGCAGTAATTTAGAAACTGCTTCATTCAATTGAATTACTTTAGAATTGGCAACAGCTGGGTTTGCATCTTCGGCATTAGGTCTAGTTTCATAACTACTTCCCCAAGGTTTTGTTCTAACAGTATTGCTTGGTGTTATCGTAAATCCTTTGTTAGCTTTTATACTATCATGACTAAAAACCATATGACTTACATTCGGATTGTCTTTAACATTAGTATTAAATAACCAATCTCCATCACCATCGGCAGGAACGGTTACCGTTTCACCTTTTTCATTGATGTATTGATAAGAAGCATTTGGAGTATTTTTATTGTGTTCAAAAGTAGCCCAAATCATTTCTGGATGTCCAGAAGCACTTCCCACAATATGCATTCCTACCATAGCTAGTTTCGCTTGACGTTCTCCACTAATTAACCATAAAGTATTCTCTTTGTTTTTAGTGTAGGTTGGAATAATAGCATCTATAGTAACATATTTACTAGTATCAATTAAGGAATCTGCAATTACCCATGAAGTTTTGATTTCAATTGCTAAGGCATTAGCATCTTTTAAATCCACACCATTTGCTTTAGCATAATTAAAAATACTATCACGTTCTTGAGAGGTTGTAGGGAATTTTTTACCACCCATTTTCCCTTCTTTAGAAGCGGTTAAAAACTCAGCATATACATCATTAGCCATTGAGATATAATAGATTAAATTTCCGTTTTTATCCATTAATACATCATCTGTTGCTTGTCCTTCTTCCGTATTAATTTTCCCAGTTTTATCTGCATTAGCAATAGCTCTTAGTAAAGTACCTTTCACATGTGGTTCAAGAATACGTACAGTGTCTTTGCCTTTTACTATTAAAGGTGAAATGGTATAAAACGTAGGTGATTCCATAACAGTTTCACCATTAGTTGATGAAGTTATCCATAAAAACATTTGCTCCGACCATTTGTAAAAATCACAATTGTTATTATGTACAAAATCTACACTATTTGCATTATTAACCGCTCCATTTTCTGATGCAGTTCCATTTGCAAACCACGAATTAAATTCTTTGGCTGTCAAT
>JAAURU010000017.1 GCA_012032075.1 Flavobacterium sp. | reverse complement strand
TTTTGCAGTCATGAGGCACATTCTCCTCTAGAAAATTTTTATGTAAAAGACGTTTGTAGAGCTACAAGTGCAGCACCAACTTATTTTGAACCTGCCAAAATTAAATCACTTTACGAACAAGAATTTACATTGATAGATGGTGGTGTTTATGCTAACAATCCAGCGCTTTGTGCTTATGCCGAGGCTAGAAAAATTGCTTTTTCTCAAGTTCTAAATGATGCAGAAAAAATAGATTATCCTTCTATTAAAGATATGCTTATGATTTCAATAGGAACAGGTGAAGTTTTAAAGCCTTATACCTTTGAAAAATTTGCCAATGCTGGAAAAATTAAATGGATTTCTCCGTTAATTGATATTTTATTGTCTGCCAATGCCGAAACCGTAGATTATCATTTAAGTAAAATGTATGAAGCGCAATCTCCTAGAAATAGAAAGAATTATCATCGTTTAATGCCACAACTAAAAAGCGCATCACCAGAAATGGACGATACTTCTAAAAAAAACATATTTGAACTTATTCAGGCAGGTTTGTATTTTATAGATCAAAACCGGTTTACTTTAAATGAAATCGCTAAGAAACTAGTGAAATACAAGTAAATTTTAAAATTAACTTAATCATAATAATTTTTTAATAAAGATTTATGATTATTCTTACAATATAAAACCAAAAGTGTTAGTTATAGTATAACAAATTAATTAAGAATGGAAACACACAACAATGCGTCGCAAACACTTTTTAGAATGGTAAGTGTTAGAAACCCTAAACTTACTGAAACTAATAGAATTAATCTTGGATTTATTCAAAGACCAATAGGAGCAACTGGCTTTTTTGACCAAGCTGTCAAAGATAGACTAGCTCAATCTTCTAAAATGGCAGCAATGACAAAAGCTGGATTAAGTTTTAAAACACTTTTAGGGTCAGAAAACGAAATGGAATCTGGTATTTATGCTCAACTACTAATTATTGGTAGAAAAATTTCTAAAAGAGAAATTCTGAGTAAAGACGAAATAAAATTTACAAAGGATTATTATAATTCACTTATTGATCCAAAAAATAAAGAACTTAATAAAAAAAGCATATTTCAAATTGCTAACTTATGGGATAACTTAATATATCAAGTAGTAACTCAAAAAGACTTCTATGTAAAAGAAGCAATATGTCATATATTAAAAGCTATCCATATTGGGTTTGCCCAAAGCATAAATAAGAATACTGAATTAACTAAATTTACAAGTGAACAATTAGTAAACCAAGGCTTAAATGCAACAATTGTATTGCCAAAAGAACTTTTTACAGAACAAGTAGATGAAGAAAACATTTCTATTGAAAAATCATTAACAATTAATGATGAAGTTAGATTAATTCATGATGCTCAAAAGAATATTGAAGTACAAAATAATATTCTTGCAAAAGTAGCTTTAGTTAAACTAAATAATGAATTAAAAGCGATTGAGGAAACATACTTTAATCAAAAAACAAAGCTTATGATATTGCTTATGCTACATATAAAGAAAAAGTACAGCCATTACTTAACGAATTAAAAAATAACGATTCAATTATTAATAATGAAAGCAACATTGAGAAAAGCAATTTTAACGAACGTTTAAATGAAATTTCTATTCCTAATTTTGAATTTTTATATAAAAGTGAGCTTAATTTTGAAGATTTAAAAACAAAACTTTCACCAGAATCATTTGAATTATTTTTGAAATTATTCACCATAAAATCAGATTCAACAAATCCAAAATCTGATAGTTTAGAAAAAGCTTCTGTTGAAAATCAAATCCGCTACGATAGTAATTTGCTTCAAATAAACGAAGAGTTTGACTCTTATAATTCTGTTATAACATCTATAGAAAATCAAATTTCTACTCAAATAGAAACTACTTTACAAGAAAGTCCTATTCAGCTTGACCAGTATATAAATTTAGGTGGAGCAACCATTCCAGTTAGTCCTATTCAATCTATTTCTCACTTAGCTTATACATTTACAGTAATTCCATTAAGTAAAACAAATGAATATAATTCAAATTATGCTCAATTTATAATAGAACTTGAAAATTCTTCTTGGAATATTTTATCAGCAAAAACTATCTCAGTTACAGATCAAGGAACTTTTGAAGAAAACCACTACAATTTAGAAGTTAAAAACAATAAAATAATCATTTTATGCTTATTAAGTAATAGATTTAATAGTATTTCAAAATTTAATATTGAAATTAATTTTGGTAATTCAAGGCAAGGATATACAGAATTATTAAATATTTCAAATTTTAGAACATACACTGGAATACTAACTTTAAAAGGGATAGAAATTATAGAAACTCCTATAAGAAAGAATTTTGGTATTAAAAGACTTGGTGTGGCCGATTATTTAAAGGTTGTACAAAGTGTTCATGCTTATGTGCCAGGATTAGTATCTAACATTGAAAATGTTATGGCAAGTGAGTTAAGACATAAATCTTCAGTCTCTAGAGAATATTCTGAAATTACAGATACTACCTCAAAATATCAAGAAACTGAAAAAATATCAGATACTAGTAAAACTTCTAGAACCGATATGCAAAGTGAAATTGCAAAAGAAATTAGCAAACAAAATGCAATTACTGCACATACACGCTTTAATTATGACTCTGGAGCCTATAAATTTGAAATAGGTGCTGATTATGCTAACAATACTTCTCAATTTGACAGTACAAGACAAGCGGTAATGAAATCGCAAGAACTAACAGAAAAAGCAACTGAAAGAGTCTTAACAAAAATTTCCGAAGAGCGTATTCAAAAAATTATTAAAGAATATACTGAAACTAATGTTCATGAATTTGATAATCGAGGTAAAGTAACTGAGACAGATAATCCAGAAGCGGCACAACCTAGACATATTTCAGGAGTGTATCGATGGATTGATATAAAGTATAAAAATCAAATATATAATTATGGAATACGCACTATGTTTGAATTTATGGTGCCAGAACCTGCAAGATTACATAGACTAGCACTTTCAGTTGCCAAAGGTCAAATATTAACCGCACCTGTAGATCCAAGAAAAGCAGATGCTCCATGGAAAATGATAGATGCTAAAACAGCTACAAAAGAGTTACTTCAACACTGGGCAGAAATTTATAAAGTGGAAACGGAAACATTACTACCAAATTCAATACAAATTATTCACAATCAAAATGGAAATCCTTCAACAAATAATGATTTTCAGGAATTTTCAAATATAAAAATAACGGAAAATTATATAGGTAAATCTGCTAATTTTAGTTGTACTTCCTCTCGAAATAGAGGAGGCGGTTGGGATGGTGCAAGATATTCACAAATATTACATTCAAATCTAAAAGGAGATTTAATAGGAGAAATAGGTTATGGAGATATAAATTTTAGTAAAAATGAAAATGGATTAAACGTTGTTGGAGATGTAAGCTTTATGGTTCGCGGTCATAATGTTACTTGGTATAGTGTAAAAGTAGTGATTAATTGTGCATTAAGTGAAGCGTATATTAATAAATGGAAAACAGAAAACTTCAATGCTATCATAAAAGCTTATGAGGAAGCCTATTTAAAATTTCAAGAAGAACAAGCTAAGTTAGACGAAGAGCAAAAACAAAAAGAACAAGAAGCAAAAGACAAAATAGGACAGTTTTACCGTTATATGGAACAAGATGTCTTAAAACACAATTGTATTGCTTATTTGTTGCAAGATTATTTATCTACAAATACAATAGGACAAAGCTTTACCACAGGAGACAAAATGGAAAATTTTGGTGTAAACCTTACCGATAACTTAGATAAATATACAGCACTTGCAAAATTTATGGAACAAGCTTTTGAATGGGAAATTATGGATTACACTTTTTATCCCTATTACTGGGCAAATCGTGCAAAATGGCAAGAAATGTACGTTTCAGATAGCACTGATCCTCTTTTTAGAAGTTTCTTACAAAGTGGTATGGCAAGAGTAATTGTAACCATAAGACCCGGATTTGAAAATGCAGTTCAATTCTTTTTAGAAACAGGGCTTATTTGGAATGGTGGTGAAGTTCCAGTAATAGGTGATCCTTTGTATATGAGTATTACAGAAGAAATGAAAGCTCCTCTAGGAAAACCACAAGGTAAATACTGGATTACTAAGTTGCCTACTACACTTACTATTTACAAGACAAATCTACAGGATTACCAGTAACACAACCTTTACCTATTTCCCAGAAAATGACCCTAATAATTGTGAAAATCCAAGTCAATTAGAAACACAATCTAGTTTTAAGAGTAGTGATATTTCGCTAGGAATAGAAATTGGGCAACCTAGTACTTTGCCGAAGGATTAATGTTAAATAAACTAGAGAATTTTATTAGCTTCTCTAGTTATTAAAAATAACTAAAATGAGAAATAAAGTAACTGCGCTTAGACTACCAAAAGGAGGTTTAAAGACAATTAGTTTAAACCCTAATAAAAAATTAATATTAGAAGAAGTTGAAAGATATGATTTCTTACCAGTTGTATTAATTAATGGTTCAGAAGAACCAAAAAATGCAATCATTTCAACTGAAGAATGTGCTATAAATAAATTAGAATCCTTAAATTTAGGAGGTGATTATGATAATGAATATAAAAACTATAAAATTGCTAATATTGTAGTAACTAAAAACTCAATAGCTCGTATTCCATTAAAGATAAAAAGAGGCTATGACCCTCTTGGTTTACAGGATGAAGATGGAATTTTAGAATTTAGAAGTTCCAATGGTTTAGCAAAACTCAATTATATTGATAATGATGATACTGACTATGAAAATGATGAAGGCAAATATGATTTAAAAGATGCAGAATATGGAGATGAATTTGTGTTAGAAATAGATGCAAAATCTATTGAAAGAGGAAAAACATTTACTATTTCAGTTTATGCATCTGATGATGATGATGGATGGGGTAAAACATCTAAACGAAAAGAAATTTGTGGAAAATTTAATGTAAAAGTTGTGGAAAAAGATGTTTTTATGGAGGAAGAATACAAAAAGGGAGTTGAAGTGAATAAAGTAATTAGTAGGTGTGGATGATGTTTGTTTTAGGGTTGCAGACAAACAAGTATCAAAGATTTTAAATAATAGTAAACTTGTTTTGTCCACTTATTCTGGACAAAACTCTTATGATAGAGCTGAAGATTTCAAGTCTAAAGGTATTGTAAATGAAGAAAAAATATTTAACCAATTTATTATTAAAGATGGAGGTAACACTGAACCTAAAAAATTTACTTCTGGAAAAGACAAAGTGATATCTAATTACTTTTTAGCATCAATAAAAGGAAAAATAGGTTATCATTTTTATTATCTTTCTATAGTTAAAGGAGACCATGTTTTGACTTTAATAATAGATAATTCAAATCCATGCAATCAAAAATTTAAAACTTTCGATCAAACTGAAATATATTCTGAAAAACCTTTTAAAGAAATTGATCAAGAAATGTTGAGATTGTCAAATTGGATATGGAATTATATGTTAAAAAAAACAGGAAAAGCACATAATACAGAATTAGCAGTATGGAAAATTCAAAGATAATTTTAGTAATAATTTTAATTGCAACTATTTTTTCATGTAGAAATAAAAAAAGTAGTTATATTGAAATGGAAAATGATATTTATAAAAGAAATGATACATTATTTATCAAAAAAACAGTACCAAATATGAATAAAGAAGGAAATTCACTATATCATTTCTCGCATAGTATAATATTAGATGGTGAGGAAAGGAATTTGAAAAATTTTATAGATTTAAATACGTTTTCTATGAAGAGAATAAATAATACAAAGTTTGGTACTTATTATAAAGATAAAAATTATTTATATATTTATAATGAATCACCCTTATATTTTCCTGATTTAAATGCAATTAAGTACAATAATGATAATATTAAGTTTTTAGGGTATGATTATTTTATAATAGATAATAAAATTTATTTTCAATCATTAGAAGTTAAAAATGCAAATCCAAAAACATTTACCATTACTGACAGTACAAATAATGGATATTATTATGCTAGAGATGATAGTTTTTTTTATTACAAAAGAAAAACAAATTCAAAAAATTAATACAAAATTTAAATAATTTATATTTGTTAAAACTATAGTTGTCTGATAGATTTTTAGGCGCTGTAGTAAATAATCAAAAAAGATTTCTATACACATGATGATGTAAACGAAAAACTGATACATAATCCAGGATTTACCACAGCTATTGATAGAGCAAAATATGCTAATTTTATGGGATGGAATTGACTTATCTACCAATTACAGCAATCATCCTAAAATACTAGATGGGTATCTAGTAAGCGAAAAAGAACACAATGTTTTAGATATAAAATCAAAAAAAATAAATGATAATAATACAAAAGAAGAAGATAAAAAAATGTGTAATAAACTTTATTCTATAAAAGACCCGAAATTTATAGAAGAAAAGTGCTTCTCATATAAGTATAAAACAACTTCGGGATATGCAAAAACTATGTTTGTAAAACTGACAGATGAGTATGAAAATGCTAATATTCATGCAAAAAGAGAAAAGAAAGAAGATAAATATATTTTAAACAAATGGTGGTAAAATTTAATATATTATTAATCGTTTTTATTTTTTTTACAAATTGTAAAAATTATAATAAAAAAAATCAGAAGACTTTAATAATTTAAAGAATGATTCTGTTACTTCAACTGTAAGTGGAAATGAAAAATATTCAAAAACACAAATTAAAAATAAAGAGTTTATAGAAACATTATATTTTGAAAATATTAAATTTAATAAAAAGAACGATTTTAATAATATTAAATCATTTCTTTTAGAAGCACCTTCCGAAATATATTTTACTGATTTACATGATATAGTAAACAAAAATGGAATAGTTTTTAAAAATTTTATGTTAACTGATTTTTTAGATTATAAAGAGAGATATAAACATTATTTACCTTTCATAAATAAGTCAAAAAGAAGTATTGATTTTATTGTGAGTTACAGTGAAAATAACATCACACCTGTAAAAATATCTTTTAAAGATGGTCAATATTTTTTGTTTGGAAAAAACTTTAAATGGATTACCCCAAAAATAAAAATTACTGATACATTACTTACAGATTATCAAATATTTAATAAAAGTTCTTTTGAAAACCCTATTTCTTTTCCAAATACCTATAGGAGTAGTTTTTTAGAATTTAATAAAAAAAAATATTTATTATTTTTCTATTGGGAAGGCGTATGGTGTATCCATCATTTATTTGATTTAACTGATGAAAAGAAGATAAAATATTATATCTTAAATAGTATTTACTCAACTGAAAATTCTTACGGTGATTTTAATAACGACGGTAAACTTGACTTTAAACAAAAATATTTTTATTTAAGAAATAACTTAGATACATCTAAAGACAAATATAAAATTTACACAATTGAATAGCTCGGTATTTTCTTACATGATAGAGCTTCTAGTAAAGAACTTACTGAAATTCTAAAAGTTGTTCGTATAGGAGTTAATATATTTGTAATTGCTATTTCTATTGCCTCACTGGGTTCAGCAAGTCCATTAGTAGCCTTAATTGCTGGTGTAGATATTGCACTTGCCACTGCAGATACCATTATAGTCTTAGCAGAAGATCAACTTTCTAAAGAATTTGTTGAAACTTGGAGTAAAATATATATGGTTGGTGGTGTGGTTACAGCTTCACCATTAATAATTAATAAAGTCTTTACTATAGGTTTAAAAGTTGTTAGCGGTGCTGCAAAAGCTGAGTTTAAAAATTTTGTTAGAGCATTTGTTTTAAAAGTAGTATTAGAAAAAAATATTGCTACTTTTACAAAAAGCACCATTAAAGAAATTCTATTTGTTGAAGAAAGAATAATAGCTGATGGTGTTAGAATAGAATTAGCTGAAATCACTCGTTTACAACAAGCAGGAGCAAATTTTATAAAAGGAATTGGTTTTGATGGTAAAGTTAAAGGTTATGCTGTAATTTATAAAGGAGAAGAAATTGCAAGTGGTACTGCTAAAGAAATAAGAGAAACTTTAAAAGATGTTTGGAAGGCTAGTGGTCAAAAATTTATTGAAGAATTAGAGAAATTATGGAAATTAAAGCCAAAAATAACGCAAGATTCAAAACATTGGACTGCATTCAATTTAGCAAATACTGAATTATTATGGACTAGAGTAATTGAAAAAGACATTGAGAAATCTATTCAAGCAGCACTTAAAAGTTCAGGTGGAAAACTTTGGGAAGGACAAGTTGCAAGAGAATTTAGTAAATACGATAAAATAACTGATTTTGGTAATATCTATGAAATAATTAAAAATGGCAAAAGACTCAATAACGCAGGAGATATTGATGTAGGAAGTTCAAAATATATTATAGAATGTAAAGAAAGTGTTTCTAGGAATATTGATAGAGAAAAATTGCTTAAACAATTTGACAAATATTTGAATCCAAAAAATGAAAAATATATAAATCTTAATGGTAGAAAATGTGTTTTGGCAATAAAGTCATTTAAAGATAATGCAATTGATATTACACATCCAGTATTCAAAGCTCTGCAAAGAAAGGGTGTGATTATTATAACAGATATACAACAATTAAAAAAATTAAAATAATGGCAAACTCAATTAATATAATTAGTAAAGAGTATTTAAGTACTGAGGAATTAACTATAGTTATAGAAAAAATTGCAAAAAGTTTAAATTATCAAGTTATAAAATCATATTCAGAAGAATATGATATTACTGAAATTGATTTATTTAGGGAAATTTAAGTAATAATTTAAATATTACTATTAGTCGTAAGTCTTATTATGACCATACATTTAACAATCTTTATGGTATTAATAATTATGGTATTATGATAAGTATTGAGTATAGTTATGAAGATAAAATGCTCATCCCTTTCCTAAAGGAAATAATGTCTGAAATACCAAATATATTAATATACAATGAAGAAACCCCTAAAGGAATAGATAGTATTATATTTAATAAATCTCAAGTTTTGAATTTTCCTCAGAAAGATGCACATAATCTTCTTAATACCCCATCAAATTAAGATTTCTTTATAGAAAGACTTGCTAATATTTGTATAAGTAAAAGAAGTCCCTTTCATAATCGAAGGGGATTTTAATTTAAAAACCCCACTTATGTAATCTAGCCAACATTTCATGAAAAGCCAATGCAATACCTTTGTACTCTAACTTAAAATAAAGAAAAATGAAAAAAAGTATTGTAGCCATTTGTGCATTCACTATGCTGTTTTTAGCGTCTTGTAAAGAAAAAGAACAAGAAGTAGTGGTAGAAGAAACTCCAGTTGTGGAAGAAGTTATAGTGGAAGAAGCTCCAGCTGTTGAGGTAGTTAAATTAGAAGAAGTAGAAGGTGCTTTTACTACTACTGAACTAAAACTAAAACCTGGAACCTATTCATTTGAAGTAACTAACAAAGGAATCCCTCATGAAGTAGCTTTTGTTTTAGCTCCTAACAAAGAAGACATTCAAGAAGCTGATTTTATTGCAGATGCTATGTTGACTCAAACCTTAAAAGATGGGGAAACGGCTTCTTCAAAAGTGCCTGTAACTCTTGAAAAAGGAGAATATGTATATTTTTGCCCGTTGAATAAAACCCCAAAATACAAACTTACAGTAGAGTAATTTTGATTTACTGCTTTTAACTAACTCAATTAACAACGAAAAAGCTCATTAATACTGAGCTTTTTTTAATTTCCCTTTATACTTTGCCACAAAACGGTTAATTCTTGGAATAGATTCTGAAATCACATAAGGATCATTTGGATTCTTCTTTATATAATCTTGTTGTTCTTCTTTAACGGGTAAAAAGGTTTCAAAAAGTTTTACTTCTGTAACTATTGGTTTATCAAAGGCTTTTTCTGCTGTTAATTTTGCGATTTTAGCTACAATACTTTGTCTTTCTTCCTCAGTAGTATAAAATGCAATGGAACGATATTCTTCACCTTTATCTGGTCCTTGCTGGTTTACCGTTGTTGGATCATGAGATGCAAAAAATACGTTTACCAATTCTTCAAAAGAAACCACATTTTCATCATAAAATATTTGAACTCCTTCTGCATGTCTTGGTTCTCCTTTAACTACTTTATTGTAATCAAGATTATCTTTATTTCCTCCTGTAAAACCTGAAACAACCGTTTCAACTCCAGGAATAGCTTCGAAAACATATTCGGTACACCAGTAACAACCTTCTGCAAAAACCGCTACTTTTAAATCGACAGGCGGTTCTTCAATGGCTATTTCTTCCGCTGGAATTACTTCTTCAGTTTCTTTTTTATTTTCTTTTTGGTTACAGTTTACCAATAAAAACGGAATGCATAAAAACATTAGCTTCTTCATACTTACATTTTAAAATATAAAATTAAGCATTCCAAAACGATTCTTTTACTTGAAACAATTAAAATTTTACATAGATTACACAAATTTGCACAAATTTTATTGAAAATATTGTATCAATAAAATCGATTTCATAATCCTATTTAATTTTTGGTAATTTGTATCATCTATGTTTGTTCTACTGTTTGTGTTTGATATTGGCTAAATACTTACTTCGATTTTAGCTATCTTTACAGCTTCTATGAGTGGCATGAATTTTAAATACCCAAAAAACGAAAAGCTAAAGAGCAAAAACACTATCGATTTACTTTTTTCGGAAGGGAAATCGGTTTCCAAATATCCTTTGCGGTTGGTTTATGTTGAAATCCCAATGGATGAGCATTTCGATACTTCGACTCAACTCAGTACAGGCTTACACAATGAGACAAAAATAAATTTTGGTGTTTCGGTTTCTAAAAAATATTTCAAAAAAGCCGTTGATAGAAATTACTTCAAACGTGTTTTAAGAGAATGTTATCGTTTAAACAAGCATATAATATTGGAAAACCTAGAAAAAAAATATGCAATTATGTTTTTTTATCAAACCAAAGACCGACTTCCCTACAAAGAAATTCATGAAAAAACCATTCAGTTATTTGAAAAGTTCGTCTTAGAAATAAAAAAATGATTTTTTGGCTAAGTTTTTGTGAGTATTTCATCTAAATTAGTATTGCTTAATAATCTTTTAAAAAAACTCCTATGAAAACTTTTTTGTCTTGTTTATTCCTTGTAATTGTACTTTCTTGTAAAGAAGGTAGTGAATCCAAAATTAGTGAAGCTGAAATGTCTGCCGTTGCAGAAGAAAGTGTTCAATCTGCTCCTATTGTTTCTACTTTAAAAGAGAAAGAAGCAGTTGTAAACGAATCAAAACCAGATCTTAAAATTATTAAAACCGCAGATATTCGTTTTCAAACTAATGATATTCAAAGTAGTTTTTCACAAATAAAAAACGCAACGACTAAATACAAAGCATATATTCAAAATGATAATTCAGGAAGTGATTACAGTTCTAATTATAGAAATGTAACCGTTCGCATTCCAAATAATTACTTTGATGCTTTTATTGATGAAATTAGTAAAGGGGTAACCTATTTTGATAAAAAAGAAATTTCAGCCCAAGATGTAACCGAAGAATTTGTCGATATAGAAGCGCGTTTAAAAGCCAAACGCACATTGGAAAACAGATATTTAGAAATACTTAAAAAAGCCAATAAAATTTCGGAAATCCTAGAAATTGAAAACGAATTGGCAAAAATTAGAGAAGAAATTGAAGCTGCTGAAGGCCGATTAAAATATTTACAAAACCGAGTTTCTATGAGTACTGTTTCGATAGAAATGTACACCGAAAAAACCTCAAGGTACTGGAACAACGGTTTCTTATGGAAGCAAAATGTGGAATGCCATAACTTCTGGATTTAATGGATTGTCAAGTTTCTTTATTGCAATATTATATATTTGGCCATTTATCCTTATTTTCGTAGTGGTATTCTTTTTCATAAGAAGAAAACTTAGAAATAAAAACAAAAAATAATGAAGCGATTCTTAAATAAAAAATACATCATCACTCTTTTTAGTGTTGGTTTCCTATTAGTTGCGGTTAGTTTTAAAAACGATTTTTTGAAGTTGCCAAACAAATTGAAATTTTTACCGAAGCCTTTAAAACAATAAACCAAAATTATGTTGACGAAACCAATCCTGGTGAATTAATGGATATTGCCATAAAAAACATGTTGGCCGATTTAGATCCTTACACTGTTTTCTTCAACGAACAAGACGTGTTGAAATTCAAAATTAATAATACAGGTGAATATACTGGAATAGGTGCATTAGTACAAAGGAAAGATGGTCGTGTGTTTTTAAAAGAAATTTATAAAGGTTTTCCAGCTGATAAAGCAGGTTTAAAAGCAGGTGACGAAATTATCCAAATAGGAGATATTAATTTAAAAGAATATAAAGAAGATGCTTCACAATTATTGCGCGGTGCCAAAAACACAAAAGTGAATATCAATTATGAGCGACAAGGTAAAAAAGCAGCTGCAATAATAATTTTAGATGAAGTTGAGGTCAAAGCGGTGCCTTTTTATTCATTACTAGATGATAAAACAGGTTATATTGTGCTTTCAAAATTTACGGAAAAAGCAAGTAGCGAAACAAAGTCGGCTTTATTAGCTTTAAAAGAAAAAGGAGCTACTAAAATCATCTTAGATTTAAGAGGAAATCCGGGTGGTTTACTACATGAAGCGGTTAATATTTGTAATTTATTTGTGCCAAAAGGAGAAGTGATTGTGACTACAAAAGCAAAAGCAGAAAAACATAATAACACTTACAAAACCAGTAATGAACCTATCGATTTACAAATTCCACTTGTTGTTCTTATAAACGGAACGAGTGCTTCGGCTTCTGAAATTGTTTCAGGTGCATTGCAAGATTTAGATAGAGCAGTTGTTGTAGGCAATAGAAGTTTTGGTAAAGGACTTGTTCAAAGACCATTAAACTTATCTTATGGAACCCAAGTAAAAGTAACAATATCAAGATATTATACTCCTTCTGGAAGATGTATTCAAGCGTTAGATTATGCCAATAAAGATAAAAACAGAAAAGCGATTAAAATAGACAAAAGCAATTTTAATGTTTTTAAAACAAAAGGTGGAAGAACTGTTTATGATGGTGGTGGTGTTTTACCAGATGTTCTTGTGGATGAAGCCAAAAGTAGTTCACTAACTGAATCTTTGGTAAAAAACGATGCAATTTTTGATTATGCTACTACTCTTTATTATAAAAATCCAACAATAACTGGAATTCCTACAATTTCTGATGCCGATTTTAACGGTTTTAAAACCTTCATTAAACAAGAAAAATATAGTTTAGATAGTGAAACTGGAAAAGCTTTAAAAGAAGTTTTAGAAAAAGCAAAAAAAGAGCAAATCGATGCTGCAATAGCTAACGAATATAAATTACTTCAAACGGCATTAGAAAAAAGCCAAGATCAAGAAGTTTCTAAATTTAAAAATGAGTTTGTAAAATTATTACAAGAAGAGTTAATTACTCGTTACCAATATAAAGAAGGTCTTTACGAATATTACACTCAAAAAGATATTGAGATTACTAAAGCTAAAGCAGTTTTGAATGATTTGACTAAATATAATAGTATTTTGAAGAAATAAGAAATAAAAGTTCAACTTCAAAAATGATTTAAAAGAAGAAACATAGATTTCACAAATTTTCACAGATTTTTTAAGTTTCATAATCGAGAGTAATTTGTGTAAATTTGTGAAATCCGTGTGAATAATTAAACTCGCTTCATCTGAATATGAGGAATATCATCTTCTAAATACATTTCACTACTTTTTACAAAACCATGAGCATTATAGAATTTTTCCAAATGTTCTTGAGCCGAAATTGTTATTGCAAATTCGTTGTAATTTTCTTTTACAGCTTCAATTGAAATTTTCATTAAGGAATGACCCAGTTTTTTATCGCGGTGTTTTGGAGCTGTAACTACTCTTCCTATAGAAGCTTCATCAAAATAATCTCCTTTATTAAAAATACGAGTATAAGCCGCTAATTCACCATTATAAAAACCTAAAACATGAATAGCTTTATAATCTTTGCCATCTAAGTCTTGATAAACGCAATTTTGCTCTACTACAAACACTTCAGAGCGTAATTGCAACAGTGAATATAATTCATTTGTAGAAAGCTCGTTAAATCGCTTTATTTTAAATTCTAATTTATGTTCCATAACTCACTTATAATTAAAAATCTCATTAAGTTAATATACTTAATGAGATTTGAAATATGTAATAACAAATGTAGTCTATTTATTTTAAAAACTTAACCGATTTAATAATGGATTCTAATTCAAAAACTAAATCTCTTTTTGATTTGGTAGGATTATAAGTAAATCCTTCTAGTATAAGAAATCGATTGTTTCTAGTGTCTTTAATTGCATAATTAATAAAAGGGCCAGCCATAAAATCGTTTTTTAAATACCAGTTACCTTTTGTTTCATAAGTGTCTCTTCCAGCTACTTTAACTTCAAAAAAGTATGGTGAATAAGCTTCTTCAGTTACCATCCATGTATTGTCTAGAGTACCGTGTATAAATTGTTTACCAATAGAATCTCGCATTTTAACAATATTGCTTACAACATTCGAATCGTTTTCAATAGCATTTATTGGCACTTCATAAACCAACATACTATTATAACCTGTATTAAATTCTTTTCTAATCCAAAGGAATTTATCTTCAACCATATCATATTTATATCCATAACCAATTGTTAACCCTATTCCAAAACGATCTCTTACTTTTTTATCTGTAACAACAGCTTTTCTTAAACGTTTTTGATTTTCTGTAATTTCTTCATTTTTAATGGAACGAATAATATCTTCATATTTTTTTTCTAAAATGGTAAGAATCTCTTCATTGGTTTTACCAACAATATAAAATACTTGTTGTGGTTTTGCAAATTCATCTTGCTTTGAACTATATCCTGATGATTTCTCAGATTTTTCAAAAAAAATTATATTACGGCTATTTCTTACAAAACCTTCAAAAATTTTAGTTGGATATTGGTTTAAATTAAATAATGGTTCTTCTGTTAAAAGTCCATCAACTGGTGCAGCAAACTTTTTACGAATACTATCACCTACTTCACCATTCCATAGATTTTCATCAATAATTATGGAGACATTGTTAATTTTACCATTTGATTCTGTAAGAACAGCATCTTTTTCCTGTTGACTATCTTTACAAGAAAGAAGTAAAAATAAACTTAAAAAAGTAATGCATATTTTTTTCATGAGAGCGGTTTTTATCCGTTTATGTTTAATTTCATACCGGGTTTAATATTGTTATCGCGAATATCGTTCCACTTTTTAATATCTTCAGCAGAAATACCAGGAAATTTTTTTGCAATAGAGTATAATGAGTCTCCACTTTTTACCCTATATACCTGTTTTTTAGCGCTTTTACTTGTGCTATAAGTGTTTTCTGTAGCCACTTTTTCATCAGAATAAATTTTTAAACTTTTTCCTGCTTGAATGGTATTTCCTTTAATTTTTGTTCCATTTTTTTTAAATCACTAACTGAAACATTATACTTATCAGCTATTATTCCTAGACTTTCACCGTTTCTTATTTTATGATATTTTAACTTACTTACAAAAGAATTTATAACAACTTCTTCCTCAACATTTGTTTTTCAGAAAAACTATCCATATAATCTATATAAGCATAAACTTTATCTTCATTTGAAACAAATAAGCCTAATTTATTCTTTGGCAATCTTAAATAATGAGCTTTATCGGTTTGATAAGGGATAATATTTAATTTATAAATAGGGTTTAAAAATTCAATTTGTTCAATAGGAATGTCTAATAATTGCGAAATTTGAGTAAATGACATTTTCTTTTTTACCATTATAGTATCTGTTTCAAAATAAGTCACAGGAGCTTTCTTAGGTTCAAGTTTGTGTTCTTTTTGACATTCATAAATATACATGGTTGCCAAAAAAGCTGGAACATAATTAGCCGTTTCTCTTGGTAAATTTTTTCTAATATTCCAATAATTTTGGCTACCACCAGAACGTCTAATAGCTTTTGAAACATTTCCAGGACCAGCGTTGTATGATGCTAAAACCATGCTCCAATCTCCAAATATTTTATATAAACTTGATAAATATTGGCAAGCTGCTTCTGTAGCTTTTAATGGATCAAAACGCTCATCCACATAAGAATTTACTTCTAAATTAAATTGTTTACCTGTTGGATACATGAATTGCCATAAACCAGAAGCTCCAACTCTAGATTTAGCTCTTGGATTTAATGCCGATTCTACAATAGCTAAATATTTAATTTCTAATGGAACATCATATTTTGCTAAATGCTCTTCAAACATTGGGAAATAATATTCTGAAATTGCCATTAATCTTTCATAAGCTGCTTTTCTTCTAACTAAAAAAGATTTAATTACATTTTCTAAAGCAGGATTATACTCAATATTAAAAGGAGATTTATTATCAAGTTTTTTTAATCTTTCTTTTAAAAGTTCTGGAGACAAATCAAAAGTTACCGTTGAATCAATGTCAATTTCAGTAACATCCATGTACATATCTTCAAAAATTTCTTCATTTGAAAGTTCTGCCATCCATCTTTCATCTATACAGTTACTTGTATTATGATTAATAAAAGTTGCCTTAATAGAATCTAAATATGATACTTTAATCAATTGAGAACCTTCAACTGAACTACTTTCTTGAGAAAATAAAGTTGTTAAAGCGAATAATAATACTAATGTTAATTTTGTTTTTTTCATTTACTAAGTTTTAGTTTTATAGGGGCTTAACACTATAACTAGTTACAATTAATTTAAAATAGCAGCAATACCTGGAAGTGTTCTACCTTCAAGCATTTCTAACATTGCTCCACCACCAGTGGAAACATAACTCATCTTAGGCTCTAAACCAAACTGTTTAACAGCAGCAACACTATCACCACCACCTACAAGTGAAAAAGCTCCGTTTTGAGTAGATTTTGCAATAGAATTACCTAATTGAATGGTACCTTTTGAAAATGTTTCCATTTCAAAAACTCCAAGAGGACCATTCCATAATATCGTTTTAGAATCTTGTAATATACGATCAAATATTTCTAAAGATTTTGGACCAGCATCTAAACCTTGCCATCCATTTGGAATATTTTAACATCAACTATTTGTATTTTGGCATCATTTGAAAATGAATCGGCTGCCACAACATCAATAGGTAGATGTATTTGAACTCCTTTTTCTTTAGCTTGTTTTAAGATTTCAATAGCTAATTCCATTTTATCATCTTCGCAAATAGAATCTCCTATTTTTCCACCTAAAGCTTTAACAAAAGTAAACGTCATTCCTCCACCTATAATCATGTGGTTTACTTTATCCAAAATATTTTCTATAACCGTAATTTTTGAAGATACTTTACTACCTCCTAAAATTGCAGTTACTGGCTTTATAGAATCGGAAAGCACTTTATTTATACTTTCAATTTCTTTTGCTAATAATAAACCAAAGCATTTACTCTTTTCAAAAAACTGAGCAATTATAGTAGTTGAAGCATGAGCTCTATGAGCAGTACCAAATGCATCATTGACGTAAATATCACCTAATGATGCCAGTTTTTTAGCAAAAACAATGTCTCCAGCCTCTTCTTCTTTATAAAAACGTAAATTTTCTAAGAGTAAAATTTCTCCGTTTTCCAAAGATTTTGCAGCCGATTCAGCTTCTGAACCGATACAATCTGAAACAAAATTAATTTTTTTACCTAATGAAATCTCTACCTGAGAAACGATATGTTTTAATGAATATTTTGATTCAACACCATTAGGTCTTCCTAAATGACTCATTAAAATAACAGCGCCTCCATCATTAAGAATTTTATCTATTGTAGGTTTTGCAGCCTCAATTCGAGTAGCATCAGTAACCTTGAAGTGTTCATCTAATGGAACGTTGAAATCTACCCTAATTATGGCTTTTTTGTTATTAAAATTAAAATCTTTTAGTGTTTTCATGAGTTGTAATTTGATTTTAGTAATAAAAGTTTATTGTACTAACAATTTTAGTAACAATAAACTTTATTTTTTTAAATATATGTTAAATTAATAAACTATTCTATTTTGTGTACAAGGACAATTACTTAAGCCTTGAAGGAAATCAAAACCTAACGTAATCATATGTGTTCCAGCGTTGTATGACAACAATTCGTTTGTGTTTATTTGATAAGAGTAACCAAAATAAAAATTATTTTTTCTAAAACCAACCATAGGACCTACTGTTACAGGTGTTAATGATTGTTCATTTAGGAATCTTACTGTAGCTCCAAGCCAAACATAATCTTCGTAAAAGTGTTTCTTAAACTTAACGTTTAAATCGGTTGTTGAACGTCCATCACTTTGAAAATACTGAATAAGAGCAGAAGGTTCAATTTCAAAATTAGAAGCTTTTCTTCTAATTTTTGTACCTAAATAAACCTGATGATTTAAGATTAAATTTGGTTCCAACTGAAAATTAGTTTCTCTAATATCTTTAGGTAAAACATTTGAAGCATTATAACTCAAATAAAAATCTTTGTTACGATACAAAAACCCAATGTCGAAATTATAATTTTGATTTGTTCTGTCACCGTTTACAAATTGGTTTAATTCTGAATTTGGAAAAAACTCATCTGTTGATAATCTAAAATGGTTAAAGTTAAAAGATATTCCTAAAGATAAATATTGTTCAGAATTATAATCTAAAATAAGGTGTTGGGCAAAAGAAAGTTTAGCACCAAATTGCCTTGTAAATCCATTTTTATCATTGTAAAAAAAAACACCCACACCAGAACGATCAGCAATTCTAAAATCTGCTGCTAATGATTGGTTTATAGGAGAGTCTTTAATTCCTATCCATTGAGCAAGTCCATTCAAACGAATTCTTGCATTATCTCCTATACCAGCAAATGTAGGTGACATTGAGAAAGGATTGTCTGCTAAATACTGCGTTTGTTGCGGTATTATAAGCTCTTGTGCTTGTAATTGACTTAAACAACAAAGTATTAAAAATAGCGCTATTTTTTTCATTTTAATATTTTTTAGTAATACTAAGCCTATTTTCATAGGCTTAGTTCTTTATCTATACAATGCAACATTACCTACAAATTCTCTTGTATCCGTTTCACCGTTTAACTTCAATACATACCAATAATCTCCCGAAGGTAAAGCATTTCCTTCATAAGTTCCATCCCATTTTTGACCAGGTCTTAAAGTAGCTAATTTTCTACTATATCTGTCGAAAACATACGTTACCGCATTAGGGTAGTTGTCTAGGTATAAAGGAGTCCAACCATCTGACACAGGTGTAAAGAAATTAGGAATTAATATATCATAAAATGTCATTGGTTGATCATCAAATGCAGTACATCCATTTGCATCTGTTACCATAACATTATATATTCCAGATTGATTTATAAAAAACACTGGATTAGAACCTACATACAAAATAGTACCATTTAAACTAATAGTAAAAATATAAGGAGGAGTTCCTCCATCTGGGAAATACTAAATTGATTTAATAATCCTAAATCTTGTGCATCTACTGTTAGCGGTAAAGGAATGTTAACCTCAAAATTTACAGTATCTGGACATGTATTAGTATGTGTAATTACAACTGTGTGAGGTCCATCAGCAACATTTGTAAAAATATTATTTCCTACTTGAACAACTGCACCATTGTCTAAATCAAATGTTAAGTCTGTTAAAGCAATATCTGTATCATTATAAGTAACAATTACATCTGCATTAGGTGCATTGTTAA
>JAAURU010000328.1 GCA_012032075.1 Flavobacterium sp. | reverse complement strand
ACCATGTTTAAAAAGTACGGAATGCATCTCCATAATCATTCATAAAATGCTGCATATGATGGCTTTGCTGTTTCTATAAAATCAGGACCACCAATTGATGATAAAACTCCTGTTTGATGAATTACGATTGTAGGCATCATAAAAGCAAACATTAATGAATACAAAATAGTCAACCCCAAAGATTTTAGCCATATTTCCTTTTTGGCTTTTTCTTTTCTTTGTCTTTTGACTTTTCTTTTTTACTCATCTTTGTTTTCTTTATTTTTTCCTTTTTTACTTTTGGTTCAAGGATATTTTCAGCAGAAACTTCTTTGGTTTCGATACTTTCGTTTTTTATTGGGTTTTCCTTACTTTCAACTTTTTCGACATCAAAAGTCACATCAGTTTTTTCTTTAGGGGCTGTTACTGAATTTGTTTTACGATTTGAAGTTATAGGCTCAGAAACGTTAGTTTTAGTAGTAACCAACACAGGTCTTGCAGTTTTTGAAACCGAAGCTTTTCTTTTTGTTGTTGTTTTTACTGTTTTCACAGTTACTGGTTTTTCTGTTGATTTAATAGTTTCTTTTTCGCTAGTATTTGAAGTTGTAGGTTTTAACTCTTCCTCTTGAGTAATAGTTTCATTTTTTTTAGCAGTTTGTTCCATTTTTCTTTAATGTTATTTTAATGTAAATTAATTGTTAACAAAATTAAACAATAATTTGGTTTTCCAATGTTAAGTTTTTGATATGTAGTAAAACTTAACATTGGAACTAAAAAGTAATAAACTTTTAAACCTTATAACTTTTAAACTAAAAACAAAAAGACTACTTTTGCACCAAATTTAAAAAATAGACAAACGTTATGGCAACGAATAGAACTTTTACAATGATTAAACCAGATGCTGTTGAAAAAGGACACATTGGAGGAATATTAAACATGATTACCGAAGGTGGTTTTAAAATTGTTTCTTTAAAACTTACTCAATTAACAGTTGCAGATGCTCAGAAATTTTATGCAGTTCACAGTGCAAGACCATTTTATGGTGAATTAGTTGAATTCATGTCAAGAGGTCCAATTGTTGCTGCGATATTAGAAAAAGATAATGCTGTTGAAGATTTTAGAACTTTAATAGGTGCTACAAATCCAGCTGAAGCAGCTGAGGGAACTATTCGTAAAAAATATGCTACTTCTATAGGAGAGAATGCAGTTCATGGTTCAGATTCTGATGAAAATGCTGCTATTGAAAGTGCGTTCCATTTTGCTGGAAGAGAACAATTTTAATTTAGAAATAAGAATTCTAAAATTAGAATATGAAAATCCCGTTTTGAAATTTTCAGAACGGGATTTTATTTTATATCGTTTCTGGTAATATTTTCCCAGGATTCATAATATAATTAGGATCGAATACTTTTTTAATTCCTTTCATAAGTTCCAATTCTACTTCACTGAAAGCAATCGACATAAAATCTCTTTGAACATATCCTATTCCATGTTCTCCTGAAAGTGTTCCTTTTAATTTTACAGTTAATTCAAAAATTTCAACAATACCTTTTGGAACTTCTGTTTTCCAATTTTCATCGGTCATATTTCCTTTTACAATATTAATGTGTAAATTACCATCTCCAGCATGACCATAACAAACCGTTTGAAAGCCATATTTCTTACCCGCTTCTTTTACACCTTTAAGTAGTTTTGGCAATTCATATCTTGGTACAACCGTATCTTCTTCTTTATAAACTGAATTTGATTTCACAGCTTCAGCCACTCCTCTACGCAATTTCCATAAAGCGTTTTTTTGTTCATCTGAATCCGCAAATAATACTTCATCTATTTCAAATTGGTCAACAACTTCCGTAATTTTTTCGGCTTCTTGAAATAAAATCTCTGGATAATTACCATCGACTTCTATTAACAAATGGGCTTGAATGTCATCATCAACAGGCACATTAACGTCGTCCATATACAGCAATGTCCAATCAATAGCATCGCGTTCCATAAACTCTAAAGCACTGGGTACAATTCCAGCTCTAAAAATAGCAGAAACCGCTTCACAGGCTTGTTCGGCTTTGTAAAAAGGCACTAACATTAGTATATTATGACTCACTTTGGGAATTAATTTCAATACAATTTTAGTAATTACTCCAAGCGTTCCTTCACTTCCCACCATTAATTGGGTTAAATTATAACCAGTCGAATTTTTTAACGTATTAGCACCTGTCCAAATCACTTCACCATTGGGTAAAACCACTTCTAGATTCAATACATAATCTTTGGTAACTCCATATTTAACAGCTCTTGCTCCACCAGAATTTTCTGCAATGTTCCCTCCTATCCAACAACTTCCCATACTACTTGGATCTACAGGATAAAACAACCCTTTTTCAGCAACAGCTTCCCTAATAACTTGTGTAATTACTCCTGGTTCAACAATGACTTGAAGATTTTGTTCATCTATAGTGAGAATTTTATTAAAACGCTCCATGGATAAACCAATTCCACCATGAATACTCAACGCACCACCACTTAAACCGGTTCGTGCTCCAATAGGTGTAACAGTAATTTTATATTCGTTTGCCAATTTCATTATAGCTGCAACTTCTTCAACCGTAGCTGGTTTTACAACAACTTGTGGTGGAAAATTATAATCTTCCGTTTCATCATGACCATAATGTTTTCTAGTCTCTTCATCTGTAAAAACATAAGAAGAACCTAAAATATTTGATAGAAATGTAATTATTTCAGAATTTAAAGACATAAAAAATAGTTTGTGTAAAGATATTAAAATGTGTTGAGTATCCAGTACCAAAAAGCCATAGTCAAAAACGAAATAGGAATGCCAATTCCTATCATCATACTGCCTAATTTTGGTTTTAAACCATAGCTTGAAGCTAAAATTACTCCTGTAATCATTGGTGGCATTGCTGCTTCCATTATAGAAACATCTATCATCAAACCTGAAGCATTTAGTAGTTTTTCGTATAAAATATAAAAAAATAAAGGTGTAAGTAATAATTTGAATCCTAAACCCAACCATAAAAATTTCCAGTGTTTACTTTGTCTTTCAATTTTTAGTTGCAATCCTACTGCAACAAGAGCAATAGGTGTAACCGTGCTTCCTATTCGTTGGAAAACAATTTGTAGTAAATCGGGGAAATCGTGATTTGAAAAATTTAGTAATAAAGCCATTGAAAAAGCAATAAATGGAGGAAATAAGGCTATTTTTAGCACAATTGTTTTAGCACTTAAACTTTCTCTTGAAAATAAAGTTGCTACTATAATTCCTAAAGTTGCCATAACTACAAACGAACCCGGTTGATCGACTATAATTGCTGTTTCAACTCCTTTACTTCCATATAAAGCTTCAATTACTGGAAAACCAACGAATGAAGTGTTTCCCAAACCTGCAGTAACAATTAAAAAACCAGTTAACTTTTTAGACCAACCGTAGTATTTTCCTAACGAATAAAAAAAAAGAAAAGACAATCCGAAGCCTAACCATGCAATACCTATTGGATACAATAAATTGGTTGAAACTTGTATTTTTGGAATATAATACAAACCTAAAGCTGGCAAAGAAACATAAATAACAAACTGATTTAAAGACAAATGCATATTTTAGGAAATGCTTTCACAAACTGAAAAGCCACTCCTATGAACAAACAAACAAATAATAAAAGAATGTTATCCATTTTTTACCGAAAGTACAAAGGTAAAAGCTTTATTGGATTAGTAATTCGAAAGTCGGATTTTTTCAAAAAAATTGTACTTTTACACAAAGACATACTTTCATTGGAAAACAAAAAAACAAATCGGCTTTATCAGAAATTAATGGTGTGAATCAACCTGATTCCATTAGTAGTACTGTGGCTAAAAATGTTCAACAATTTCGTAGAAAACAACCTTCTGCCACTGAATTAATTAATGCTATTTGTAATGGAGATAAAGTTGCTTTGAGTAGAGCAATTACTCTAATTGAAAGTACAAATGTGGAGCATTTAGCAAAAGCCAATGAAGTAATTCAAGGCTGTTTGCCCTTTGCAAATAATTCCGTTCGAATAGGAATTACAGGTGTTCCTGGTGTTGGAAAAAGTACATTTATTGAAGCTTTTGGAAAACATTTAACTGCTTTAGGAAAAAAAGTAGCCGTTTTAGCAGTTGATCCAAGTTCGTCAATAAGCTATGGAAGTATCTTAGGAGATAAAACACGAATGGAAGAATTGGTAAAAGATGAAAATGCTTTTATTCGTCCAAGTGCTTCTGGAGATAGTTTAGGTGGTGTTGCCCGAAAAACCCGTGAAGCTATTATTTTATGTGAAGCTTGTGGTTTTGATACTATAATTATCGAAACGGTTGGTGTTGGTCAAAGTGAAACGGCTGTTCATAGTATGGTCGATTTTCTTTTTTATTACTAAAAATTTGCTGGTGCTGGAGATGAATTACAAGGTATAAAAAGAGG
>JAAURU010000327.1 GCA_012032075.1 Flavobacterium sp. | reverse complement strand
CTCTCACATTAAAAGCTACAGAATTAGCCAATTTCCCTTTTAAACCAGCATAGATATCATACTTATTATCTGTTGGACCAACAAAAAGCGTTGGAGATACAAATGGATTTTGGTCAACAAAATCAGCATAAGAATTTTGGTTTAAACCACCTTCTGCTCCTGCATAACCTACTAAAATATCTCCAACTATTCTATAAGAAGCTTTTACATTTGGATAGATAAAAATCCTACTATCACTTTCACCATTTAATTTACCTGTTGTATAAAAAATTCCAACCCCTAGATTAATGGACAAATCATCTTGTTGGTACAAAATACTTGGTTTAGTTCCAAAAATAATGTTGCTGTATTTTAACTCGTCAATAGATTCGTAATTTTTTTCGAAAGTTCCACCAACATAATCAAGTAAAAAGTTGGCTTTAACTTTTTGATCCATTACATCAAAATCAAAATTTGGTTTAACAAAAAATCTGTTTTCTCCAGAACCATAAGCATCAGAAAAGCGTTTGAACTGCATACTAGCTTCATTAAAGAAGCTCTTCTCCATACTTATTTTTCCTCCTAAAGCAATGGTGTTGTATGATTGTTTTGGGTCTATTTCTCTTATTGTAGTTTCATCAAAAAAGATATTAGCTATTGGTAAACCGTACCAATTGAAAATTTGGTTTTTAACCCCTAAATCCACGTTCCAACTCATTTCTTTCTCGCGACTTCCATACGTTACATCTAAACTAGTGTTGTAATATTTATCGTCTAAAACTACCTCATTAATACCACCTTGAGAAGATAAATGACGAAACATTCCTCCAACATAACTATTTCTACCGAAATTTTCAGTTACAAATAATTCTGCGTTTACTGTTGGATAATTTCCAAAACCAAGTGTTGCATAATTGCGATAGATTTTTTCTTTTTCTGTTTTATCAACTGCAGCAGCTCTTCCTTTTGCAGGAGTAAAAGTAGAAGCTACTGGAAAAGAAAAAATATTATATTTAATTGTTTCCTTTTTTGTATTATCTTCATCTTCAATAACTGGAGTTTCTTTTACTTTGAAAGCATCAGAAATTGTAGGTGTATATGCTTTTACAATATTTACTACTTCAGAACCTATATTTTCGTCTTTTACTTGAGAAAATGTGAATTGGGTTACCAAAACAATAAGTAAGAATACTATATTTTTTATATTTTCATCTAACTTTTTATATTTTTATACTAATTATGTTTTTAAGTTTATAGATGCTGAAACAAGTTCAGCATGACAATTATTTTGTTATTGATGAATTCGTTTTTGCTTCTTCGGTTTTTATTTTAGCTAGTTCGGTTTTTGCTTCTTCCACTACATCTTTAAATTCTGCGAAATTTTTAATGACACTATCTAAAATGTAAGTTGCTTGAAAACTATCTTTTAATCTATAGAAATTTTTTGCCATAACTACTAATCCTTTTGCACCATAGTATTTATACCCTGAATAATCCTTGGCAATTTTTTGAACTATTGTATTTGAAGCCTCAAATTTTCCTTCTTTATTTTTAAAATAAGCATCATAATACAATGCTTCAGCTGCAAGTTCACCTTTGGCAATCTTTAATAAATCGGTATAAGCTTGTTTTGCTTTAGCTTCATCATTTGTTTTTATTGCTGAACGAGCTACAATGATTTGCGCATCACTCTTGATTCTATCATCAATTTTATCATTGGCCAAAACCTTATCTGCATAAATAACTGCTTCCATATAATTTGCTTTCTCATAATAGGCTTTCATCAAATTAGATTGCGCATACGTTTTATTTTGAGGAAAATCAGCTTCGTTTTCTAAGCGTTTTAAAACTGGAATTGCTTTTTCATAATCATTTGCTTTTAAATGTACTTGACACAAACGAGCCAAAGCTTGTTCAGTAAATTCATTACGTGGTTGATTAATTACATATTCATAATGTTTGATTGCATTTTTTTCTAATTGGTCAGCAAAATAAAGTTGTGCTAAATAAAAATTAGCATTTAAAGCATGAAGACCATTTGGAAAATTAGCCACATAACCACTAAATCCAGTAATAGCTTGTTTTGCATTATTCAACAAGTATTGTTTTTCAGCAGATTCATAAGTAGTGTTATCCAAATCGGCATTTGAAACCTCAACAAAACTTAAGGTTTTCACCCAATTTGAATATTCGTCCACTTTGCCATTATCTACATAAATTAATCGAGCTGTTGCTACTGCTTCCAGCGATTCTGGACTTCCAGGAAATTCTGCAGCTACTTTTTTAAACTTTATTAAAGCTGGATCCGTTTTATTATTGTTGTAATAAATTAAACCTTGTTTTAAAATTGATTTTGCCACGTAAGAACTTGATTTATAATTGGCAATCAATTTATCATAAGTACTTACAGCTTTTGATTCGTTATTTTGATTAACATACGTATTTCCTAATTCATATAATGCATCATCAGCATATTGAGAGTTTGGATAAGTTTTAATAAACTGTTCTAAATCTTCTACTTTCTTATCATTTTTACTAACAAAACCATAACTAATTGCCTTTTGAAAAGCAGCATAATCTGCATTTACACTTTTCATTTTCAATGGCTTTGTTATAAGCATCCATAGCTGGCCAATATTTAGCCGAAATAAAATTACAATCTCCTAAACGAAGATAAGCATCTGTTTTTCTTACATTGTCATTGGTAACTTTGGCTAAAAAATCGGTAAAATATTTAATTGCATTATCGTAATCTTTCAATTTAAAATACGAATACGCTAAATTGTAGTTTACGTTTTTAAATTCGGGAGTTGAAGAAGCTTCATTATAACCAACAAATTGCTTGAAACTAAGCATAGCTTCATTATATTGATCTAAATTATATTCTGTTTCTGCTTTCCAAAATGTTGCACGTGCTGTAAATTTTTGGTCTTTATTTTCTGAAATAGATTTTATAAATAAATTATAGGCTTCTTTATAGTTACTATCAGTATATAATTCTAAACCTCTGTAAAACAACACTTTTTGGTAAGCTAATTTGTTTTCTGGAGCTTTGTTTTTTTCCAATAAAACTAATGCTTCTGCATAATTTTTTGAAGTGATGTAAGAACTAATTAACAAGTTGTTTATCTCTTGTTTGTTTGCATTATTAGGATATTTTGCCAAATAAGCATTTAAAACTTCAGGAACCGATTGATATGGATTACCAATTTCGTAACTTAATTTGGCATAATTAAGAAAAGCATCTTCTTGAATTTTTAAGTCAAATTCCATTTCAGAAGCAGTTTTAAATGCATTTAAAGCTTCTTGCTTTTTATTGGTATTCAAATAACTTTCAGCTAAATGATAATAGGCATTTTGAGCTACAAAATCATTTCCGTTTATAATTTTATTAAACTGAGCAATGGCATTTTCGTAATCTTTTTGTTGATAATACGCATAACCCAATTGGTAATAATCTGTGTTATTCCATTTTCCCGCTTTTCCTTTATAATCTAGTAAATAAGGTAAGGCTTTATCATATTGCTTTAGGTTAAAATAGCTCTCTCCAATAATTTTAGACAATTCACTTTTCTCAATAGCATTAGATTTTGGTAATTGTTCTAAACCTATATCGATTGCTTTTTGAAAATTACCCAATTTAAAATTCATATCAGCTTGAAAGTAGCCCATTTTCTCTTTGTACTTGTCTTTATCTTGAACTTGGTCAAAATATTGAGAAGCATTTTGATAATCATCTGATTCATAAGACATATAACCTAAGTAATATTTAGCTTGACTACCATAGGTTTTTGAATTCAGTACTTTATTGAAGTATTTAGAAGCTTCCGTTGTGTTTTTAGTAATAAAATAGGAATATCCTTTTTGAAAGTTATATTTTTCTTGATCTTCATAAGACATTGATGTTTCCTTTGACTTATCGAACCATTCTAAAGACTTAGCATAGCTACCTTGTTCAAAATAATAATGTGCTACTTCAATATACGCTTGATTTTGTTTTGTACTTGTTGGATAATCTTCAACAAATCGCTCAATTAAATCATCAGCTCCAATTTGATTTAAACGAATGGCACAATTTGCAATATAATAAGCACAATCAGATTGAATTTCTTGATTTGAATTGTGTGATTTCACATTTTCAAATAAAATTTGAGCAGATTGATACTGCTTGTCTTTATAGAGTGCAACAGCTTTATCATACTCTTTTAAATCATGTGTATAGATAGAAGATTGTTGTGCCAAAACTATAGGACTTATAAAAAGTAGAAATAAAGAAATTTTTATGATTTTTAGCATTTTCAGATTTTTTTTTAAGTCTTCAAAGATATGATTATATGAAACTATAAACGAAACTGATTGCTATATTATTGTAACAATTTGTCAACAACAGTATTAAATAAAACATAAAATTTGAATTTCAAACTTTAAATAAATTTGATAAAAAATATAAAATTTGAATTGTATGAGTTATAA
>JAAURU010000326.1 GCA_012032075.1 Flavobacterium sp. | reverse complement strand
ACTTGCGACTGGTTGTCATCGTGTTTTGAAATTATGACATGACCATTAAATGCTGCTACTTTTTCTCTAATTTTCTTCTGTAAGCCTATTCCTGTAGCTATGGAAACAATCATCATGATGACTCCTATAGCAATTGCAGTTATGGCAATTTTAATAATTGGAGAAGAAACACTACTTTTATCACGTTTTGTAGCGACTAATCTTTTGGCTATAAAATATTCTAAATTCAAATTGTTTATGCTTAGTAAATTGGTTTTCAAAATACATTTTTATTCTTGGTTTTATTGTTTTTTTCTTGTGGAAATTCGACAAAGCGAATGAAGCAGAGAGAAGAGAACAAAGAAAGTACTGATAAGAGTACAGAAAATAGAACAGAGAGAATAGGTACTAGTACAAATTTAGGACTTTTAGATAAACCACTCCACCCTTCGGGCATCTCTACAAAAAAGGAGGGGAATGTAAAAACAGGTGCTGATAATCATGAAGTTTATTTACCATTATTAAAAGCTAAAAAAGTGGGTGTTGTTACTAACCAATCTGGAATTTTAGCTGATGGAACGCATATTGTTGATTTTTGTTAGCCAAAACGATTGCGGTTCAAAAAATATTTGCTCCAGAACATGGTTTTAGAGGAACGGCAGACGCAGGTGAAGTAATCAAAGACGGAAAAGATACTAAAACAGGTTTGCAAATTGTATCGCTCTACGGAAATAACAAAAAACCAAAACCAGATCAATTAGCTGGTATTGACATTCTTGTTTTTGATTTACAGGATGTTGGAGCTCGTTTTTATACTTACATTTCTTCTTTGCATTATGTTATGGAAGCTTGTGCAGAAAATAATATCCAACTTATCGTTTTAGACAGACCTAATCCAAATGGTGGTATTGTTGATGGACCATTGCTAGAAAAAGAACACCATAGTTTTGTAGGTATGCATGAAATTCCTTTGTTACATGGTATGACGATAGGAGAATATGCTAAAATGATAAATGGTGAGAATTGGTTGAATGCTTCGACAAACTCAGCAGGACATGTACAATGCAAACTAACAGTAATTCCATGTACCAATTATAAGCGAACAATGCCTTATGATTTACCTGTAAAACCTTCTCCTAATTTACCCAATGCGCAAGCCATAAATTTATATGCTAGTTTGTGTTTGTTTGAAGGTACAAATGTGAGTGTAGGCCGTGGAACTGAAAAACAATTCCAAATTTATGGTTCTCCTTATTTATCAAAAAGCGAATTTAGCTTTACTCCAAAACCAAATGAAGGTGCCAAAGATCCTTTATACAATGGCAAACTATGCTATGGTGAAGATTTGACAAAAATTAATAAGGTTACCCAACTGGAATTAAAATGGCTTTTAAAAGCCTACAATGAAACAGCTGATAAATCGAAGTTCTTCAACGCTTTCTTTACCAAATTAGCCGGAACTAAAAAATTACAAGCACAAATTGAAAAAGGGGTTTCTGAAATTGAAATAAGAGCTTCTTGGCAAAAGGATTTAGAACAGTTTAAGGAAATGAGGAAGAGGTATTTGATTTATGAGTAGGATGCGGGGTGATGGATGATGGAAGATGGATGATGGATGATGGAAGATGGAAGATGGGTGATGGATGATGGAAGATGGATGAAGGATGTTGGATGATGGAAGCTGGAAGTTGGGAGCGGGAAGTTTTGACTCCTAACAGAAAAACAACAAAAACAGATAACAGAAAAGCTCCTCCTACAACGTGATTTTTTGTTTCATTTTCTCTACTATATTAAAAGCTGCTGGACAAATAGCAACATTCTTCAAAGTTAAATCTGAGATTTGTTGGAATTTTTTTCTGTCGGTGTGTGGAAATTCTCTACAAGCTTTTGGTCTAACCTCGTAGATAAAACATTTATTGTCACTCTCTAGAAAAGTACAGGGTACACTTTGTAAAACATAATCGTTATCTTCATCGATACGAAGGTACTGTTCAATGAATTGTTGGGGTTTTTGTTTGAAATGTTTAGCAATACGCTCAATATCGGCCGAGGTAAATAACGGTCCAGTAGTTTTGCAACAATTGGCACACGCTAAACAATCTGTTTTTTTAAATTCAGCCTCATGTAAATCTTGCATTATATAATCCAGATTTTTGGGTGTATTCTTTTTTAGCTTATCAAAATACTTTTTATTTTCCTTATGCTTATCTTTGGCTAGTTTTTGTAACGTGTCAATTTGAGGATGTATCAATGTGTCAAATATTTAAAAAACAAAGTTAAGAACTTGAAACTAAACAAACCTGAAACTTTAAACAAAAAAAATGAAAGACCTTTTTGGAAAAGCAATTTTAGATTACCAAACCAATAATAGTCCTGAAGATATTATTACCGAAACTTCGATAAGTGAAGCAGATGAAATGAGTGTTGCTTATTTGTTTCGTGAGTATAAAGACATGCCAAAATTGGAACAAAAAGCACTCCAATTAGCCAAAGGAAAGATTTTAGATGTGGGTTGTGGAGCGGGCAGTCATGCTTTGTATTTACAAGAAAAAGGTTTTGATGTTACTGGAATCGATATTTCTGAAAATGCGATTGAAGCTTGTAAATTAAGAGGTTTGAAAAATGTAAAAGCTTCAGATGTTTTGGATTTAGATACTGATACTTCGACTGCGCTCAGCATGACAAATCAGGATGACAACAAGTTTGATACTATTTTACTTTTGATGAATGGCACTGGGATTTTTGGCACATTGGCAAACATTTCAAAACATCTTAAAAAATTAAAATCGCTTTTAACAGAAAAAGGACAGGTTTTAATTGACTCGTCTGATATTATTTATATGTTTGACCAAGATGAAGATGGTGCTTATGAAGTTCCTGCTACTGGTTATTATGGAGAATTGACCTTTACCATGCAATATAAAGGAGAAACCGAAGATTTTTTCCCATGGTTGTATATTGATTACAACACTTTACAAAATGCTTGTTATGCTAATGGACTACAATGTGAGTTAGTCATGGAAGGTGAACATTTTGATTATTTAGCCAAACTAACCTTATAAATTCCAATAAAAAATTCCAAATCTCAATCTTGAAGGAAGAAATTCCAATAAAAAAAATTCCAAATTCCAAATTGCACTTCGACATCCCGAAAGCTTTCGGGACAGTGAGACAACTTGGGATTTGGAATTTAAAATATTGATTTTTATATATTTATTGCATATATTTCATCATCAATCCTTGTAACTCCATACCCCATTCTTGAGCAGCAGCCATATTATTCTTAGTTAATTCACTTGCTTTTTCAGTGATTTTTTTTCCTACAGGAGAATCATAAAATTTAAGCATTTGTTTCACTTCCTCATGTGTATAAGTTTCCATGTAAACTTTTGCCATTTTATCATATAAAGAAGGTAAAGAAGCATCAAAATCTTTAGAGAAATCGGCTCTTTTTTCTTCTGGGATATTGCCAATTATTTGCTCTTTAGCCAATTCCATTTGAGCAGCAGATCCAGATGCTTTTAATACTTTAAGTACATCTTGTTTGAAGGCATCTTGTGCCATACCAAGTTGTGCTAATAATACGACAACAATTGTTACAATAATTTTTTTCATTTGTGTTTATTTTAAAATTAATTAAGGAATATTCAAATATTTATGTGTTTGTAACGAAATTCTCCATTTTGGATTATTCATTACATAGTCTATTATTAAAGGAGTCATTTCTTCTTTTTTGCTCCATTCAGGTTGTAAAAATAATATTGCTTTTGGATTTACTTTTGCGGCTTGTTCTTCTGCAAATTGAAAATCGTGTTTGTTGAAGATAATTACTTTTAATTCATTTGCAATTTCATAAGCACTTTGAACAGGTAATTTCATCTTTTTAGGTGACAAACAAAACCAATCCCATTGACCAGTTACAGGATAAGCTCCTGAAGTCTCGATATGTACTTTTAGTCCTTGGGCTTTTAACTTTGAAGTAATTAAAGACATGTCCCATGTTAAAGGCTCTCCACCTGTAATAACAACTGTTTCTGCATATTTTTTAGCATTGGCAACAATAACATCAGTGGCTGTAGGAGGATGCAAATCAGCATTCCAACTTTCTTTCACATCGCACCAATGACAACCTACATCGCAACCACCTATTCTTATAAAATAAGCAGCTGTTCCTGTATGAAAACCTTCTCCTTGAATGGTGTAAAATTCTTCCATTAAAGGCAACATTTCTCCTTTATCTACTGCTAATTGTATTTCTTTTTGTAACATCTTGAATTAAAATAGTCTGCAAAGATACGATAAGGAAGTTAGAAACTAGAAGTTAGAAGTTAGAAATTAGAAGTTTTAAAAAGCATCATAGTTTACATACTTTTTGGGATAGTGCCCTATAGAAATTTGAAGTTAGAAATTTGAAGTTTTTCCAAACATATCTCTTTTTCTGCGTTCTTTTTTTCTATTTTCTAGTTCAAATTTGATTCTGCATTCTCTATTCTGCGTTCTCTTTT
>JAAURU010000016.1 GCA_012032075.1 Flavobacterium sp. | reverse complement strand
TTAAGAAATTGCGTCTTGCTGGAATATTAAAAAATAAATTCTTAACTAGGAATGAAGTTCCTTTTGGCAAAACAGCTACTTCTTGAGAAATAAATTTACTTCCTTCAATAATAATATGATGACCTAATTCTTCTTGGTCTTGTTTGGTTTTTAATTCAACATGAGCAATCGCAGCTATTGAAGCAAGCGCTTCACCACGAAAACCTTTTGTGTGCAAATCAAATAAATCTTCAGCATGACGAATTTTTGACGTGGCATGCCTTTCAAAACACAAACGAGCATCTGTAATGCTCATTCCTATTCCGTTATCTATAACTTGAATTAAGGTTTTTCCAGCATCTTTAACAATTAATTTTATATCACTAGCTTTTGCATCAATAGCATTTTCAAGCAATTCTTTCACTACAGATGCAGGTCGTTGCACAACCTCACCAGCTGCAATTTGATTGGCTACGTGATCGGGTAATAGCTGAATTATACTGGACATTTATTTTCTTTTGAAGATCGATAAATCGAAATCTATTATAAATAAAAAGATGAGTACTAAAACAACTACTATAATAAGCATTCTTCTAGTTGCTTCTTTATTTTGATTATATTTTAAATCGCTTAAAGCTCTTTTAAATTTAGCTTTCAAACCCTTATCAGATTCAATAGTAACTCGATAATCATCGAATTTTTGCTTGAATTCATATGGATTTCCTAAACCTTTATCATCATAAAATCTAGGTTGATAACTAAATTTTTTGTTTTTTTTCTTTCCCCAAATTCCCATTTTGCTCTTGTTTTAATTATTTAATATAGGCATCTAATATAGACATACCAATCAATAATAATACCAAAATTAGTAGTAATATACTAATTGGCATAAACCTTTTTAATTTTCTGTTTTGTTGCTGAAAACCTTTATCTTTAGATATCAAATCCTTTTTTAAATAAGAATCATAATTACTTTGTTCACCATTTTCTTTTGAAAAACGTGGTTTGTAGTTAAAGGTTCTATTTTTTGATTTATATAACAAAACTGAGCTGTTTTAGTAAAATCAAAAGTACTTAAAAATAAACAAAATTAGAAATACAAAAAGCCAAATTTTGTTAATTATGTAAATTAAAAGTAAAGTGTATATTTTTAGCTTGATTTATTTAAAGCTACCATTTTAATTGCCGCAATTGCTGCTTCTGTTCCTTTATTACCATGCTTTCCTCCACTTCTATCAATAGATTGTTGCATCGTATTATCCGTTAAAAGACAAAAAATTGTTGGGATATTGTATTTGATATTCAAGTCTTTTACGCCTTGTGTAACTCCATCGCACACAAATTCAAAATGCATGGTTTCTCCTTTTATTACACAACCTATAGCTATTACACAATCTACATTTTGTGTTTCAATCATTTTTTTGGAACCAAAAACCAATTCAAAACTACCAGGGACATTATATTTAATAATATTTTCAGGTAAAGTTCCACAATCTAATAAAGCTGTTTTTGCTCCTTCAAAAAGGCCATTTGTAATAGTATCATTCCATTCTGAAACAACAATCCCAAACCGAAAGTTCTTCGCATTTGGGATTGTGTTTTTATCGTATTGAGATAAATTTTTATTTTCAGTAGCCATAAGCTTATTCTGTCATTTCAATCAAAGCATCGATATTTTGTGCTTCTCTTGAAGTTTCATATTTTTCTTTTATAGTTTTAAAGATAGCATTTGCTTCTGCTTTTTTATTGTTTAAATACGCTAATTGCGCTGCTTTCATTAAAAACTTAGGTGTTGTAAAATCATTTTCATTAGCATCAGCTGCTTTTTTGTAATATTCAATGGCAGCATCAACTTTATTTAATTCTGAATAGGCATCTCCTAAAGCTCCTAGCGCTAAAGCATTGGTAACCATATCATCAGATTTATAAGCTAATAAAAACTTCTCAGCATTTTTAAAATCTTTCAAATGCATATATGACATACCTGCATAATAGTTTGCCAAATTTCCAGCAGCTGAACCTGAATATTGATCGGCTAAGTTTAATAAGCCTAATTTCCCTTCACCACCTTTAAGTGCTAAATTAAATAAAGAATCAGGATTTTGAGTATTTGATAATGCTTCGTTAAAAAACGCTTGTGCTTGATAAATATCATTAAGACCCGCTTCTGCTTTAGGTTCTACCACAAATTTGTTATAAGCTAAATAACCTATTGTAACTAAAGCTATAGCTCCAACAATTCCTAAAATCAACTTTTGGTTTTTAGCTACCCATTCTTCCGTTCTTGAAGCAGTAGCATCTAACGTATTAAATACTTCTTCTGTAGTACTTTCACCTGAGTTTGTTACTTCTTCTAAATCATTTTCGTTATCTAAAACATCTTTAGGTTTTGGTGCTTTATAACCTCTTTTATTATATGTTGCCATTTACTTTAAGTTTTTTAAGAGTTGCAAAAATATAATTTTTATTGAAACACACGCAAAAAATATTTTAAAATAATTAATATTTAGTATATAGTAAAGTATATCCTTACATTTAGTCGTTAAAAAATGGTTTTATTAGGATTTCATGTTACTTTTGCAATCGAAAAGAACTAAATGAATTAATTGCCTGTGTTTCTTCAACATCTTACTTTGCTTAACTATAAAACATTGCCTCACTTTCTTTCGATTTCGATCCAAAGATTAATTGTTTTGTTGGTAAAAATGGTGTTGGCAAAACTAATATTCTTGATGCAATTTATCATTTAGCTTATGGGAAAAGCTATTTTAATCCTTTGGCTACTCAAAATATTAAACATGATGAGGATTTTTTTCTCATTGATGCAATTTTCGACAAAGATAAAAAAGTAGAGAAAATTGCCTGTAGTTTAAAAAGAGGACAAAAGAAAACTATTAAGCGTAATAATAAAGTATATGAAAAACTCTCAGAACATATAGGTTTTATTCCACTTGTAATTATTTCTCCATCAGATACCGATTTGATTATTGAAGGTAGTGAAACTAGAAGAAAGTTTATTGATAGTGTTATTTCGACACTAGATAATTCCTACTTGAATAAACTAATTCACTATCAAAAATTAATTGCACAACGTAATGCTCTTTTAAAATATTTTGCTTTAAATCAAACATTTGATGTAGATAACCTAGCCATTTATGATGACCAACTTGAACCTCTTGGAAAACAAATATTTGAAAAAAGGAAGCAATTTTTAGACCAATTTATACCTATTTTCCAAAAATATTATGCTGTTATTTCTGATGAAGCTGAAATAGTACAATTGGTTTACCAAAGTCAATTATTCGAAAGTGATATAGCTTCGCTTTTTAAACAAAACATCAACAAAGATAGAGCGTTACAGTATACAAGTTCAGGCATTCATAAAGATGATTTATCATTGAAATTGAAGGTTACCCCATAAAAAATTTGGCTCACAAGGTCAACAAAAATCTTTTCTTATTGCTTTGAAATTAGCCCAATTCGAATTTATAAAGCAACAAAGTGGTCAATTACCCATACTCTTATTTGATGATATTTTTGATAAACTTGATGAATCACGCGTTCAGAAAATTGTTACTATGGTTAACGATGCAGTTTTCGGACAAATATTTATTTCCGATACACATGCTAAAAGAACAGAAGATATTGTAAAAAGCACTCATCAGTCTTATAAACTGTTTCAATTGTAGGCAAAGGTTGTCTGTTATCGGTTGTCTGTTATGAGGCCTCAGTTTGAGGTTTGAAATTGATTTTTGAAATTGATTTTTGAAATTGAAGTTGATTTTTGAAGTTGATATTGAAATTGATTTTTGAGTTTGAAGTTGAAATTAAATTTTAATACTATTTTTGTCACTTATTAAATAAACCATCATGAAAATTGAATCTGATTTTTCTTTAAAAAACTATAATACATTTGGAATAGAAGCAAAAGCAAAACAATTTGCTGCTGTTCATTCTAAAGCAGAATTAGCTTCATTGTTAAAACAATACAAAGATATTTTTATTCTTGGTGGTGGAAGTAATATGTTACTCACAAAAGATATTGATAAACTTGTTGTTCATATTGCTATAAAAGGAATTGAATTACTAGATACATCAGATGATTTTGTATGGGTAAAAGCAAATGCAGGAGAAAAATTGGCATGAATTTGTACTGTATTGTATTGCTAATAATTATGGAGGTATTGAAAATTTATCCTTAATCCCTGGTAATGTTGGCACAACACCCATTCAAAATATAGGTGCTTATGGTGTTGAAATTAAAGATACTTTTTTTAGCTGTGAAGCCATGGAAATTGTGACTCAAAAAATAGTCACTTTTGATAAAGATACCTGTCAATTTGATTACAGAGAAAGTATTTTTAAAAACGAATTAAAAAATAAATACATAATTACTTCTGTAGTTTTTAAGTTGACCAAAAAAAATCATATTTTAAATACTTCTTATGGAGCAATTGAAACAGAATTAGCAGCTAATGGGATTACCGAGCCAAGTTTAAAAGATGTTAGCGATGCAGTAATAGCGATTCGAAAAAGCAAATTACCTGATCCAAAAGAACTAGGAAATAGTGGTAGTTTTTTTAAAAATCCAATCGTTAAAAAAAGTGTTTATGAAGAAGTAGTGAAGGTATTTCCTGAAATGCCTCATTATAAAATTTCTGAAATGAAGTAAAAGTTCCAGCTGGTTGGTTAATTGAACAATCTGGTTTTAAAGGAAAACGTTTTGGAGATGCAGGAATACATAAAAATCAAGCCCTAGTATTGGTCAATTATGGAAACGCTACTGGAAGTGAAATTTTAGCTATTTCAAAAGACATCCAAAAGACTATTTTAGATAAATTTGGAATAGCAATTGAAGCTGAAGTAAATATAATATAGTTTCAATGTCAATGTTAATTTCAATGGCAATATCAATGGAAATATTAAAAATCAACTATGATTTCAAAAGTCAATTTGAACTTCAAAAATCAATTTCAAATAATTTGAAACAACTTCATTTTTTCAATTTCTATTTTCTATTCTCTCTATTCTATTCTCTTTTATACAAATTCTTTCGTATATTTGCAATCGATTATATTATTATTCAATATGAAATTAATTTTACTTACAATAGGACTTTTAGCAATCGCTTTTGCAGGAATAGCAATTAAAATTTGGGCAAAAAAAGACGGTAAATTTTCAGGAACATGTGCCAGTCAAAGTCCGTTTTTAAATCCAGATGGTGAAAATTGTAGTTTTTGCGGTAAAACTCCAGCAGAAATGAAAAATTGTGAAGAATCTTCCCATTCTTAAATTAATACATTTCTCAAATGGTTTTTACAATTTTACTAATTGCATTTGGTTTTTTGCAAGTATTCAATTCATTTATTACATCATTATATTTGGACAATTTTCTTTTGCCAAAAACACTAATAACGCTTCAAAAAAAGTGCCTATATCGGTAATTATTTGTGCCAAAAACGAAGCAGAAAACATAAAAAAATACTTTCCTTTATTAATTAATCAAAACTATCCTGATTTTGAAATCGTTTTAATTGATGATGCTTCAACTGATGATACACTTGAATTATTTGAAAGTTATGCAAAGAGTTTGCCAATGTTAAATTGGTTAAAGTTGGAAAACAACGAAACGTTTTGGGGAAATAAAAAATACGCTTTAACACTTGGCATAAAAATGGCAAAAAACAATCATCTCCTTTTAACAGATGCAGATTGTTATCCTGATTCTAAATATTGGATTAGCCAAATGACAAGTCAGTTTTCAGACAAGAAAACAATTGTTCTAGGTTATGGAGCTTATGAGAAAATTAATAAATCGTTTTTAAATAAAATTATCCGTTTTGAAACGCTTTTAACTGCAACACAATATTTTAGTTGGGCAAAATTAGGAAAACCTTATATGGGCGTTGGCCGTAATTTAGCTTACACCAAAGAAGAATTTTACAATGCAGGTGGTTTTATTGAACACATGAAAGTACGTTCTGGTGATGATGATTTATTTGTTAATCAAGTTGCTACTAAATCCAAAACAGCTATTTGTTATTCTCCCGAAAGTTTTACGCATTCTATGCCAAAAACAAAATATAAAGATTGGTTTAACCAAAAAAGAAGACATGTTTCAACAGCAAAACTTTACAAATCTTTTGATCGCTTTCAATTAGGATTATTTTATATTTCTCAGTTATTATTTTTACTACTTGCCATAATTTTACTTGCTTTTCAATACCAATGGATAGTTGTTTTAGGCATAGTTGTATTTCGCTACGTTTTTTCTTGGATAGGTTTAGGTTATGCAGCAGGAAAATTAAAAGAGAAAGATGTAATGTATTGGTATCCAATAATTGAAGTTTTTCTTATATTCACCCAATTAAACGTTTTCTTTACTAATCTTATTTCAAAACCTGTACATTGGAAATAAATTCAGAAATTATTCAAAAAACATAGAATTAGCAAAAACAGGTGACCAAGTTGCTTTTACTTTTTTACTTGATTTTTTTTGGAATGAAGTCTATAGTTTTATGCTAAAACGCACAACAAACGAAACCGATACTGATGATATTGTAATTGAAACTTGCAAAAGCTTTTGATAAAATAGCCTCTTATAATCCTGAATTTGGCTTTAATACTTGGTTAATTGCTATTGCAAAAAATGTTCATATTGACATGCTTCGTAAAAAGAAATCATCTTTATTTATCGATATTACAGATGAAGAAAACGATAAAGCATTTAACGTTGTAGATGATACACCTTCAATTGAAGACGAAATTATTACAGAACAAAATCTTTCACAGCTTTTAAACCATATTAAAAACTTTAAAACCAGCTTACCAAGAAGTTATTCAATTGCGTTATTTCCAAGAAATGAGTTATCAAGATATGGCAGAACAGCTTGAAGAACCTTTAAATAATATCAAAATAAAATTGTTACGTGCTAAAAAACTATTAGCCGAAACAATTACCAAAAAGAGAAAAAAAAATCTAAGTAAGTTTTTCTATATTTGAAGAAAAATCAAATACTTTAGATGGATAATTTCAACTACTCAACAAAAATTAAAACATTTATTTTCTTTACCAGTAATTGTAGCAGCATTAGGCTATTTTGTAGATATTTATGATTTACTTTTATTTGGAATTGTAAGAGTTCCTAGTTTAGAATCGTTAGGTTTAGATGTGAATGCATCTGGCTCTATAATTTTAAATTATCAAATGTTTGGGCTATTAATAGGAGGAATAATTTGGGGTGTTTTGGAGACAAAAAAGGAAGACTTTCAGTTTTGTTTGGTTCTATTTTAGTATACTCTTTAGCCAACATTATTTGTGGTTTTTTACCTTATTTCCCTAAAGAAAATATAGCTACAACTTATGCTATACTTAGATTTATTGCTGGAATTGGACTAGCTGGTGAGCTTGGTGCAGGTATAACTTTAGTATCGGAGTCTTTACCAAAAGAATTACGAGCAATTGGCACTTCAATAGTTGCAGGTTTTGGATTATTAGGTGCCGTAGTTGCCCAATTAACTGTAGAATTAGCCGGAAATTGGACAATTGCTTATTTTGTAGGAGGTGGTTTAGGCTTATTATTATTATTTCTTCGTGTAGGAGTTGTTGAATCGGGAATGTTTAAAGAGATTAAAAAGGTGGAAAACATTCAAAAAGGAAATTTCTTTTATTTGTTTACCAGTTTTAACCGACTTGTAAAATATTTAAAATGTATTGCCATAGGATTACCCACTTGGTTTTGTATTGGAATTTTAGCAGTAATGGGTAATCAATTTGCTCCTGCGTTTGGCATTGAAAATATTAATCCTGGGAAAGCAATCATGTGGGCTTACATTGGTATTTCAGTTGGAGATTTTGCTAGTGGATTTATTTCGCATTGGTTACAATCTCGGAAAAAAGCTATTTTTTATATGATGTTATTTACTATAGTTGGTGTTGCTTTAATGCTCTTTGGAGGAACCAAAACAGAAAATATGTATTATTTCTATTGTACATGGTTAGGTTTAGGAACTGGTTATTGGGCAATGTTTGTTACTGTTGGTGCAGAGCAATTTGGAACAAACATTAGAAGCACTGCTGCAACCACCATTCCAAATATGGTAAGAGGTTTACTTCCAGTAATGTTAATTAGTTTTGACACTTTAAAAGTGAACAACGGTGTTGTTATAGCAGCTGCAATTGTGGGCTTTGTTGCTTTTGCATTAGGAATTTATGCGACTTTAACCATTCCTGAAACACATAATACTGATTTGGATTTTGTAGAATAACCAACAATTCACAACAATATCATAAAATTTGTAATTTTTCTAACTTCTAACTTCTAACTTCTTTTTATCTTTGTATTTCAAAATAAATACTATGAATACGGTTTTAGAAAATGTTTTACCACCAAGAGAACCAAAACCTAAGTGGTTACGTGTAAAATTACCAACCGGTCAAAAATATACTGAACTGAGAGGTTTAGTCGATAAATATAAATTGAACACCATTTGTGCCTCTGGTAGTTGTCCAAACATGGGTGAATGTTGGGGTGAAGGAACTGCTACGTTCATGATATTAGGAAATATTTGTACGCGTTCATGTGGTTTTTGTGGTGTAAAAACAGGAAGACCAGAAACAGTTGAATGGGATGAACCCGAAAAAGTAGCATGTTCTATCAAATTAATGAAAATCAAACATGCTGTTATTACAAGTGTTGACAGAGATGATTTAAAAGATATGGGATCGATTATTTGGGCTGAAACCGTGAAAGCCATTCGTAGAATGAACCCAAATACTACTTTAGAAACGCTTATTCCAGATTTTCAAGGGAATACTAGAAATATAGATCGTATAATTGAAGTTGCTCCTGAAGTTGTTTCTCACAACATGGAAACCGTAAAGCGTTTAACTCGTGAAGTGCGTATTCAAGCGAAATACGAGAAAAGTTTAGAAGTTTTGCGTTACTTAAAAGAAAAAGGAATAAAAAGAACAAAATCGGGAATTATGCTTGGTTTAGGTGAAACCGAAGAAGAAGTAATTCAAACCTTACATGATTTAAGAGATGCGAATGTGGATATTGTAACTATAGGTCAATATTTACAACCTTCAAAAAAACATTTACCTGTAAAAGAGTATATTAAACCAGAACAATTTGAGAAATATGAAAAAATAGGAAAAGAATTAGGTTTTAGACATGTTGAAAGTGGAGCGCTTGTGCGTTCTTCTTATCATGCTGAGAAACATATTCTGTAAATTAGTTTAAGATAGTTTAAGCGTTTAAAATGGTTTAATAAAAGCCTTCAAATTAAATTTGGTTTAATAGTCAAAAATGGTTGGTAAAAACGCTGTAAAGCGTTATAAAATATGATATTGACAAAAGTTTATTGAAATTAGTTTCAATAAACTTTTTTATTTATGAAAAACTCAAAAAAAAGCGCTGTCCAACCTGCAAAAATTTGAACACAATAAAATGGGGAATAAGAGAAAATAAACAACGATTTAAGTGTAAGAATTGTGGTCAATTATTTACTTCAAATAATAAATCTGTATCTGATTCAAATAAGGAAAAATGGTTTAAGAACTGGATAATTGGTAAAGATATTTTTGATAGAATATCTATTGATTCAGGATATAGCAAAAGTACATTACAACGTTACTTTTCTAAAATGCTATCTAAAGCTCCTATTTTAGAGTTTAGCTCATCAGATAATGTTTATTTGGTTATCGATGGAACTTATTTTCCAAATGATATTTGTTTAGTTATCTACAGAAACTTTCATCTAAAATCTACACAATTATACAGAATAACTAATGCTGAGCATTTTGAAGAAATTGCAGAAGACTTACAAAATTTATTGAATCTAGGTATAGTAATAAAAAGTATTACTTCAGATGGAGATAAATCATTTATAAAAGCCATAAAAAAAGTTTGTCCTAAAGTTCCTTTTCAAAGATGTTTAGTACACATATCAAGAATGTGTAAAATATGGCTTACAGCTAATCCAAAGCATAAATCAGGTTTTGAACTAAAGCAAATAGCGATTAAAATTCATTCTATAAACTCAGAATACAAGAAACAATTATGGCTAATAGAACTTATCCAATGGGAAGAAAAATATAGAGAGTTTATTAATCAAAAATCATATAATATTGAAACAGGAAGATATTGGTATACTCACAAAATGGTAAGACGATCATTTACTGTAATCAAAAAAGCATTGCCTTATATGTTTACTTATCTAAAAGATGAAAAATACCTAATTCAACTAATTCGCTTGAATCATTTTTGGTCATTTAAAAGGTAATCTTAATATTCATAGAGGATTAAGTTTAAAGAACAGAAAAAACTTTTTAAAATGGTATTTGTATTATAAAAATCAAACTTTAAAATAGGTTTTTTTAGCCATATTTGATTACCGATAATTAAAAAAGGATAGCTTTAAACTATCCTTTTTAATTATCGTATAATCATCAAATTTATTGCTGGTTGGTTGCTCCTCAGCAGAGCCAACTTCCTCTTCAATTTGATGTTGAAATATAAGCAAATTAAAATCAAAAATCACCAAACCGTTTTTGACCACATTACCAAAAATTTTATTAAGAAATACTATTACTCTAATATTGGTGGCACACCAGCATCTTTTAATTGTTTTTCAAGTGCTGGAACATCAACCTTTATGAATTTATCTAGGGTTGGTTTTACTCTTTCAAAAAGTGCTTTAGCCATAGCTAAACTTTCCATTTGCATTTTTGTAGGTCCATAAGTAGTTCTAAAACCACTTTGTGCAACATACAATCTAGAAGAAATAGATTGAACGTCTTTCTCTCCAATTTCACTTTTAGAAGCATTTCCATTTAATTTTTGATCTAGAGACTGTATGGTGTTTTTTAAAGTGCTTATCTCTTTTTCAATTGTTCCTGGTTGTTTCTTTACATAAACCAATGCTTTTTCTAATGCAACTAGTCTTTTAGATGCTTTAGTAAAATTATTTATAGTAACTTCAAACTCGGTTTTGAATGCTTTTAAATTTTCAAGATAAGTATCAATCGAACTTTGCATTGGATTTTTAAGTACATTTTCTTTAATTGTCTCTACTTCAAAAAGTTTGTGGTTGCGATAATGCTGTAATTTCTCCTTTTCTATTTGCATACATAGTTACCGTGTAAGTTCCTGAAGGTGCAAAAGTACTAGCACGCGATTCGAATGAGTCTTCACTAATTTTTTCGCTTGAAAGAGATGTTACAATAGGTAAAGTTAAGTTCCATGAAACTCTATTGAATCCTTTTTTATAAGGAGCATTAATACGTGTTACAAAATCACCTTTGCTATTGGTTACTACCAAAATAATAGAATCTTTTTGTTCGTTTTTTTCCAAATCTAAAGCCTCCCAACCCGGAAACGCAATGTCTTTATTTTCTTTTTTTAGGGTTTTCTCTTTCTTTTGACGTGTGTCTTTTAAACTTTCAAAATTGGTTGGCAAATAATAAGTAAACGAAGCACCAAAATCGGGATTTGGAGCGGTGTAATAACTTTCTCCTTGGCTAGAAGTTCCTCCACTTATGGGTTTGTATTGTAAGGTTTTTCTTGGTTTGAATAATGTTGGGTTATCCAAAGTTATTTTCTTCATTGTTCGTAACGGACTATAATCATCCAAAATATAAAATCCACGTCCAAAAGAAGCTATAACCAAATCGCTTTCTCTTTTTTGAATTACTAAATCTCGAAACGAAATTGTAGGTAATCCTTCTGAAAACTTAACCCATTCCTCTCCTTGATTTAATGACAAATAAATGCCATATTCAGTAGCTAAAAACAATAAATTTGGATTGATATGATCTTGTACCACTCTCCAAACTAATGCATTATCTGGCAATCCTTTTGTAATAGCTTGCCATGTTGTTCCACCATTTGTACTCTTCAACAAATACGGTTTGTAATCTCCATATTTATGATTGTCCAAAGCAACATAAACGGTTTTAGCATCATGTAAATCGGCTTTAATATCATTTACAAAAGCAGTAGCAGGCACATTTGGCAAACTAGAAACTAAGACTTTTGTCCAAGTAGTTCCACCATTTTTAGTGTATTGGATAATGCCATCATCAGTTCCTGCATATAAAATATTTTCGTCTAAAGGAGATTCTGAAAGTGACGTTATGGTATTATAAGTTGACATTGCATAAACATCCCATGCTGCATCCCAACTTTTTTGTTTTCCCATTATAGGCAACGTAATACGCTCTTCATTTTTGGTTAAATCTTTAGAAATAGGAGTCCAGCTGTCTCCTCTATTATCGGATTTCCATACGCGTTGTGTTCCAAAGTAAATACGTTTTGGGTCGTGATTACTGACTAGTATTGGTGAATCCCAATTATTTCTTTCGTAAGGTTCGTCAATGCCTTCTTGCGGTTTTATATAAACAGCTTCCCCAGTGGTTCTATCTACACGGTGCAAATTTCCTTGTTGGGATTGTGCATACACAATATCTGGATTGCCAGGTTCAGTTGCAGGTTGATGACCATCTCCACCCAGTAATACAAACCAATCGGAATTTGAAATACCATCGGTTTTAAAAGTTCTAGAAGGACCACCTTGCGAATTATTGTCTTGCGTTCCACCAAAAACGTTATAAAAAGGTTTTGCATCATCTACAGCTACTTTGTAAAACTGCGTAATAGGCAAATTATTTACATATTTCCATGTTTTAGTATTGTCAAACGATTCATAAATACCACCATCAGTTCCTACTAATAAATAATTAGGATCATTATTTTTAAAAGTCATGGAATGATTGTCTGAATGTTTATTGCTTTCGTTCATTCTGTAAAAGGTTTTTCCTCCATTATCTGAAACTTGCACACGCACATCCATTAAGTAAATTTTATCAAAAACATGTGGAGATGCTACTAATTCTTGGTAATAATGAGGACCCGTTCCACCAGAAACCGTTTCCGACATTTTTGTCCAACTTCCACCTTGGTTATCCGAACGGTAAATGGCACCTTTTTTTCTATCCAATTCAATTGCTGCATACAAAACATCTTGATTTATGGGCGAAATGGCTAAACCTATTTTACCCATTTCAGTTTTTGGTAAACCCGATTTTTAATTGGTTCCAAGTTTCTCCACCATCGATACTTTTATATAATCCTGTTCCTTCTCCACCACCTACATAAGCGGCTACTGTTCTATGACGTTGCCAAGTGGCTGCATATAAGATTTTTTCATTTCTAGGATCTTGAACTAAATCGGTTACACCTGTCCATTCGTTACTGCTTAAAACCAGTTTCCAAGTATTACCACCATCGGTAGTTTTATACAAACCACGTTCTCCACCAGAACTCCAAAGTGATCCTTGAGAAGCCACCCAAACTTCATTTGAATTTTTAGGATTGACAATGATTTTAGAAATGTGTTCCGATTTTTTTAAGCCTTTGTTTTTCCAAGTTTTACCACCATCATAACTCACGTAAACTCCGTGACCTACTCCAACATGTCTTCCACCAACGTTTTCTCCAGTTCCTAGCCAAATTACTGAAGAATTACTTGGGTCTAATGTGATGCAGCCTGTGGAATAAAACGATTCTTTATCGGTTAAGGGTCTCCATGTTGTCCCTGAATTTTCTGTTTTCCAAACGCCTCCAGAACCAACCGCTACATACCAAATGTTTTGATTGTTTGGGTCAATAACGATATCGGCAATTCTTCCCGACATAAATGCAGGACCGATGCTTCTGAATTTTAAACCAGTAAGGATGGAATCTTTTTTTGTTTCTTGTTTGTCTTGTGCTCTTGCTGTAAAGAAAAAACAGCTTGTTAAGCATACAATAAGTACTTTTTTACAATAGTCATTTGTTTGATTTTATTCCAAATTTAACTATTGATTAAGAGATAAGAAATGGTTTTAATAAAATTATAACATTTTAGAGTTATTTTATTAAGAATGTTTTAAAAGTTATTCTTTAGCATAAGAATACTTAACAATTTTAAATGTACTATCCTATTTTGACTTATCATTAAAAAAACACCTCCAAATAGTCTTTAACTTTTTGGAGGTAGTTTTAAGTTAGTAACTACTTTTTTATGAATCTAATGTAATTAAAAATCCATTATTTCAATTATTAATGATCAGCATTATTTTCAAAACCCATAATTGATAACCTATATGGAGTGTCAGAAACTTTAATTTTTCTTAAATCTGCTGTGTTCTTAGTATTAACCATTATTAATTCACCAGTCGTTGGAGAAGTTATGTAAACAAAACGCTGTGATAAAACCATTTGAGGTTTTTGGGTTGAAGTGGTTTGTGTTGCTTCTATAACATTAACTTCACTTGTAGCAACAGTATTTGTAGCCAAGTTAAATGAAATAAAATTCCCCGAATGTAAAAGTATGCCTAAAGTTGTTTTATCATAACTAACTTTACATTGCATAATATTTGTATTTTGAAAAATTGGTGTTACCGTATTGTTTACAACATTAATTAAATAAGCTCCTTTTGCTACTGTATATCCTACAAATTGCCCAACTGTTGCTGTTTCTAATATAGTTCCAAACCAAGCTGTTCCAAAATCTTGAGGGTGTGGAATTAATGCTTGCTGTCCATCACTTTTAACAACTAATATTCCACTAGCCGAACCAAAAACAGCCGATTGACCATCGGAAGCATTACCATGAATACCATTTGTTGCTATGGTAGAAGCAAAAAGTTGTGTTCCCGTTTTATCTATAATCTTTACTCTTTCAGGTAATGCCCCTGTTATTGTATTGTCTTTTTCTGTTATTGCATAAGTGCCATTAGAAAAAACAGCCATTGCACCATGGTGTGCTAGCAAACCAGCATTTACTATTGTCATAGTAGCACCTGCTGTGTGGATGTCTGTTTCTTTTCCTACAGCTAATGTTCCATCACCATCATTAAAAGTTAGTATTTCTCCTAAACTACTTTTAAAATGTGTAGGCTTTGAAGAATTACCTACCATTGCTCCAAATTTTGGTGTTCCCTTAATATCCACATGATCTCCATGAAATTCTAAACCAGTATCAAAAGTTTCAGTAACATTATTATCACGATGAATGATTGTCCCGAAGCGACCCGAATCAGAGGTGTATAAAGCCGATTTAGGAAATCTAGATTCAAATGAAATTGCGTTATTTAAACTAGGATTAACTAGGCTTAAAGTAGAACTCACTTCATCAGAAACTAGAATACGAAGGTGTTTAAATTCTGAAATTGAATTATCTAAACTCTCTGCTATCTCATCATCATTTGCACAAGAAAGTAAAAAAGAAGAAGATACAAAAAGCATAACCATCCATGAAAATTTAATTTTAGTTGTCATTTTATATATATTTAAAGTTATAAATTGTTTTATTCAACAGTAATATTAAAACGTACTTCCACATCAGTTGCTCCTCCTGCATTATCGATAATACCGTTGGATACATTAACACCATTTTTATTTGGTCCATGTCGTAATGAAATTTGTAATAATCCTGATGCTTCTGATGTAGTTGTAACAACAGAATGAATTCCTAATGGTTTACCATTACTATCAAAATTTGAACTAATATTGGCATACCTAAAAGGAGGGAGATTCCCAGTAGTTTGATAAAAAAATTGATGATCAAGAGCTTCTGCTATAATCTCAGGAGTTATGTCGATAGAAGGGTTAGCTAATTCGTTTTTTAAATAAATAATTCCATTATAAGTTTTAGATTTCTCAAAAGGTTTACTTATTGTTACAATAGGTTCATTTCCTCCTTCTCCATCTAAATCTCTATGTTCTAGTACTACATTTGCATCTCCAGAAGTGGGTGTAAATACAGCTTTAACAGTTGTAATTAATTCTACTTCATTTATTGGAACAATCAGTTCAGACTCATCTCGAGAACAACTAGAAATTAATAATAAGAAACATAAAAATAAACTTACAGTAAATTGTTTCATAAAAATAAAAATTAAATGCAATACTGTTGCAAATATAATACAATATTTAATTATTGCAACATTGTTGCGTTTAAATAAATAAAAATTATATGATTTATTTTTATAAGGTAAAAAAGCTTCTTTGTAAGGGTTGTTTTAAAAGCAAAAAAATTCTAGGATTCTAGAATTTTTTTTGCTTTTCTTCATCATAATAATTAAACAAAGTAGATTCTATAATTTCTTCTCCCTTTATTATCTTTTCAATTTTACTCCATGTTTCCTCACTTAAAAGTTGTTTCAAGGGTTGATTGACTTGTGTTATTTTATGAAAACAGCATCAATTTGATTGTCCCAAGTTTTATAATACCTTGTAAGGTCATCTGGATAGACAATTTTTCTTTCTGTTCCTTCATCAATACCTTCAAAAGGCTCTGTAACATTGAGATAACCATAATCGTCTGTAAGTTCTTCTCCTGGATGAATGTCTCTAATGGCAATTTCAAAATCGTAAGCTGTAGAAAGACAATTGGATTTAAAACTATGGTTGACATATCGTGCATGATCCCAACACAAAATTAAATTCCCTATGTTATTTCGGTAACTGTATTTTTCAAGGATATCTTGATAAATAGGTTCCAATTTTTGAATTTGCGAAGGGGTAAATTCTCTATCTAACTTATCATAACCCATGTAATGGTTCCAGCAGGAATGAATTGTTTTGCTACAACTCCAAATCCTACTCCTTCGCTTATAAACTGTAATTCTGTAAAGGGATGAATCATTGGTACTTTTACTTGTTTGTTTTTGTTATTATTTTTTTTTTATTTCCTATACTATATAATTTTTGCAATTGTTGCCAGCTGACTCAATTTTTTTTAAAATATTAATTTATCCTGAAAATACTCAAAAAAAAATCTCATTACTAGATGAGAAAAAGTAATTACCTACTAGCAATTGACTTGTTGCAAAACAAATCAAATATACTAATAAAGTGATTTCAAAAAATTTATTTTTTTAGGGAACTTAAGAGGAGAAATAAATGTTGTTTTTTTGAGTTTAGTACAGAATAAAAAATTATTTTTTCAAAGTAAAACCAACAGGTGCTTTGAGTTTTCCAGAGTCGTACATATTAATATATATGGAAACAGTATCCTTAGCATTTTCCCATGTTACTTTATACTTATCTAACATCACACTACCAAAACCAAAGGGATCATTATCACTTTTAATAGCACAACAGCTACCAGCTCTAAAATAAGAAATTTGTTCTCCGTTAGGCCCAAGTAAAGCGTTAAGAAACCTTCTTTCGTTTTTTGGTCCTTCTGATTCTTTAACACCACCTACTTCTACTGGGTTTTTTGGAGTTAACCCATAGGTTTCATCAGTAGCTATTTCGGTTATTAAAAATGTATTGTCGTCGCGAAGTATTTGTACTTTGTTAGTACTTTTACCCATTTGCTTAGTAGAAGCACACGAAAAAAAGAAAAGCAATATTCCAGTTAGTAAAAGCTTTGTTTTCATTTGAGTTTGATTTTAATGTATAATAACGGTTGGTTTTTATTTTCAACTATCAGTAGATGTAAGCAATAATTTTTTTTATTTATAGCATCTATACAAAACGATTCTAATGCTCCAAATTATATATTAAAAAAACAATTATTAGTAATAATATTAAAATCAAATCCTTTTAAAAATAATATGTTATACCTAAAAGCGGGAGACTTTGTTGAACCTAAACTACAATTATTAAGGTATATTTCTTGTATTTACTCCACAAACCCAACAGCCACTGTATTATTTGTTTGGCTATCAATTAAAATAAAAGCACCGTTAGCTTTGTTATTGGTAAATTTATCTAGGAAAATAGGAGTGGCTAGTTTTAATTGGATTACTGCAATCGCATTTAATGCAATACTAGAACTTTCTATTGTTTCTAAAGGGTTTTCGGGTTGGATTAAATGGTTTACGTTTTGTATTTTACAAAAAGTGGTGCGAGAACCAGCTTGTATGGTGTATTTTGCTCCTAAGTTGGCTGGCTTTTCATCTAACCACACGATTTTTGCGTTTAATTCTTTTTCAAAAAGGAAGTCATTGGTTTCTTTTGCTAAAAGCATTCCTCTACTAATATCAATATCGTCTCTTAAACGTATTTGTATGGAATCATTTGTGGTTGCTGCTACTAAGGTTTTGGTAAATTTTCTAATTTCAACTACTACCGATTTTTTCCCAGAAGGTAAAACGACTAATTCATCTCCTACTTGCAAACTTCCTGAACTAATTCTACCAGCATAAGAACGGTAATCTATAAAATCTTCGTTTTGAACGTGATATACTTGTTGGACATCCATTCGAAAAGGCTTAGTGTCTTCTACTTTTTTAGCAAAACCATGCAACACAGTCGATAAAGTTGCTCCTTTGTACCAATTCATACTTTGGGAAGCATGCACTACATTGTCTCCTTTTAAAGAACTAATAGGAATAATGGCAATATCTTGTTGGATTGGTTCTAATTGCTTCACCATTTTATCAATTTCGGCAGCAATGTTTAGAAAAACATCTTCACTATAATCAACCAAATCCATCTTATTGATACAAAACACCACTTGTTGTAAACGCAACATGCGACTAATAAAATAATGACGATGTGTTTGTTCCAATAAACCTTTACGAGCATCAATCAAGATAATCGACAAATCAGAATTAGAAGCACCAGTTACCATGTTACGAGTATATTCCACATGACCAGGACTATCAGCAATAATAAACTTTCTAGTTTCAGAAGAAAAGTAGATATGTGCGACATCGATAGTGATACCTTGCTCTCTTTCAGCAATTAAACCATCAGTAACTACAGAAAAATCTAAATCGGTTAATCCTTTTTCTTTTGTTTTTTTACGAATTAGTTCTTCTTGTTCGATTGTTAATGCATTATTATCGTATAGAAAACGACCTATTAAAGTGCTTTTCCATCATCGACACTTCCTGCTGTATTTATTTTTAGTAATTCCATTTGTTTTTTATAATTGAAAAAATTAAAAAAATTAAAAGATTGGAGCATTAAAAATACAACCACTTTTTTCTTTGTTCTAAAGCGGCTTCTGATCTTTTATCATCTATTCTTGCTCCTCTTTCTGATGATTTTGAGGATTTGTTTTCATACATTACAGCATCAATTGTAGTAGCATTTGACAATAATGCAGCTGTACAAGTCATGTCTCCAACCGTACGAAAACGTACTATGTCAGTAATAATTTCATCGGTTTCCACCAAATTCAAATACGCTGAATGTGCTAAAACAGCTCCATCTCTTTTTACTAATTTTCTTTCGTGAGCGAAATAAATAGAAGGCAATTCTAAATTTTCTTGTTTGATGTAACTCCACACATCTTCTTCTGTCCAATTACTAATAGGAAAAGCTCTTACGTTTTCACCAAAGTTGATTTTACCATTCAAAATTGTAAACATTTCCGGACGTTGTTTTTTAGCATCCCATTGTCCGAAATCATCTCTTACTGAAAAGATGCGTTCTTTGGCTCTTGATTTTTCTTCATCACGACGCGCTCCACCAATACAAGCATCAAATCCGAATTCTTCAATAGCATCTAAAAGCGTAACGGTTTGTAATGAATTTCTGCTAGCATGCTTACCTGTTTCTTCTTTTACTTTATTTGAATTGATACTATCTTGAACATAACGCACAATTAATTTGACACCTAATTCTGCAATTAATTTGTCTCTAAAAGTGATGGTTTCTGGAAAATTATGACCAGTATCGATATGCAAAAACGTAAACGGAATTTTAGCTGGATAGAATGCTTTTTGTGCCAACCTTGCTACGGTAATGGAGTCTTTTCCACCAGAAAATAGTAATACAGGTTTTTGAAATTGGGCTGCGACTTCTCTTAAAATATAAATACTTTCGTTTTCTAATTCCTCTAAATGATTTCTCATTTGCTTCATTTTTATTTAATTCTTATGCTGTTTTTTATTTTAAAGCACATAGGTTACATAGTTTTGATAGTTTGACTACTCTTAAAGTAAGTACTTAATAGAAAATATATTTTTACACAGAGTATTATCTATCAATTTGGTTTTCTAAAAATACTT
>JAAURU010000325.1 GCA_012032075.1 Flavobacterium sp. | reverse complement strand
GCGAGTTTTATTTAAAAAAAGAGCAATATATGAAGTTTTCGGGTGTAAAAGTGCGGATTTTTCGGGTGCAAAAGTGCGAGTTTTATTAAAAAAATTACTTTAAATTATATATAATTTCCATTTTTAAAATAAAGGAATCATTTTCAAAATCTACTGCAATTTTTCCTTCTTGTTTTATTACTTTAAGAAATAATTTATAATTTAAATCAAATAAATCATAATTACTTTCTAAATAATTCTTTATTATTTGAGCATTTACAATAGATAAAGAGTGTCTTCTTTTAATATACTTTAACTTATATGAACAAATGTTTTTTAAGTATTTTACTTTGTCTTTTTCTAAATCCTCCAAAGTTTTTAAATCTAATTCCTCTGTTTTTTTTGGTTTTATATCATATGGAACAAATCTAATATTATTACTGTTTTTTTCATCAATAAAAAAATTAAAAGAAAACCAATTTTCATTAATATTTTTATTGTCAAGTTTCATTTTCATTGGAGCTAAAAAACCACGCATTAATTCTTTGATAGTAGGATAGTTCAAATTATATACTTTTAAAATATCTTTATAATTTTTAGTTGTCCCTTTGTATTTTTTTACTTCCATTAGCCATAAAATAAAAAAACGTTGTTTATTATTTGTAAATTCTTTAAGAACCTCTAATTTTAAATTATTCCATTGTTCATTTTCTAATGTTACTATTTTATTAGCCCAGTAGAGAGAAATAGTAATTTCAAAATTTCCTGTTTTATCAGAAAAATACCAATCTTTTATTAAACCTCCTGATGTTGTTAATTTGATTCCTTTACTATTTGTGAATGTATAAGGTTCGTTTTTGTAACTTTTTAGAAACTCTAAAGCATTAGTCATTTGTTTTTTATTTCTATTTTTTAAGAAAAATGATGTTTTATAAACTTTTTTAATTTCATTTTTATCATTGTCAATAAATTCATTTTCCCATAATGCTAATTTTGTTTGATTATTTTTTTTATCCTCTGGAGAATATAAATAATCATTTGTTTTATGAAACATATTATCTTTTAGATCTAATATGATTTGAAACAAAAGATTTGTTACCAATATCGATTGTTCAATAAGAATTGGGTTTTGTACAAAATCTAAATATTCTTTTCTAAATATTTTAGATAATTCAAAATTATCTTGATTTTGTACATTATCGATAGTTATTATATTTCCTGTTTTCTTCATATTAATAAAAAAATGTATTATCTTTGATTTACGAAAAAGAAAGTAAAACTTTCAAAATTAACCTCTAAAGTCTTAATTGATTTTAGGGGTTTTTTTATAAGTGTCTACTAGTTGGTATATTTCTATTTTCTCCATTTTGAAATGAAGCTAAAATATTATTAGAATTAGATTTATCTAAATTATCGTAAACATTAAAGAAAAGCCATTGCTTTTCATTATCTAAAAATTTAACAAATCTAATTAAGTTATTAATTTTTCTATATGTTACCCATTTTTCATTATTAAGTTTAACAATGCAGTTATATACTTTTACCATAGACAATTCTTAATTCGTTAATTAAATCTTTAATAAAATCAGGTTTTGAAAAATACATGTTTTTTTCTCTTTTTTCAAAAATGTAATTATCTATCCAGTAGATATTTTTCTTAGGTATTGTTACAGAAGTTGATATAGTTTCTCCTTTCACTTTTTGATTTCCACCTCTATAATATCTTCTTTTTATAGGTTTATCGTCTTTAATCTCCATGTTCTTAGACTTTAATAGTTCAAACCCTTCTAAAAACAAAGTTTTATTAGATGCTGTTTCTCTTTTTTGTGCTTTCAAAACTAAAACCTCTTTCATAAAGGTATAATCATCAACAGGAACAACAACACTATATAAAACTTCTTTTTCTAAATCATCTTTATTAGAAGAATTTGAAGATAAATTCATTTTAAATGTACTACTCATAGTTTTGTATTTATTTTAATTATAATTTCTTCTACTAATGCAAAATAATCCTCCGAAGCTCTACTATTTGGAGCAACTGTAAAAACAGTTTCTCCCAAACTTTTAGCCTTTTCAATGGAAACATCTTGTCTTATATAATTCTTTAAAAAAGCATCGCCAGCTTCATTTAAAGCGATTTTACGATACTTCCTAAAATTAACGGTGTTTTCTAACACCTTATTAAAAAAGAAGCCTAAAAACTCTAATTTTGAGTTATATTCTGTTTTAATTCTTACAATTGAAGGTAATAATTCATTTATACCTTCAATTGAGTATTCTTCTGCTTCTATTGGCGAAATCACAAAATCAGAAGCAAATAACGCTATTTCACCTAAACCAACTCTTGATGTAATCGGTCTAGGTGGACAGTCTATAATAATATAATCAAAATTTAAAGGCTCAAGCAAGTCTAAATTTTTCTTTAAAGAATTACGACTATAAATAGAATCTTCTAAATTTCTATCTCCTGATAAAATAAAAAGATTTTCTTTTTTTTGTGTTAAAGCAAAATCCTCTAAATTTCCATTAAGAAAATCTTTAACAGTATATTCAAAATCTTTATTAATTTTATACCCTATACTTAGATTTCTTTGTGCATCAAAGTCAACCAGTAACGTTTTAAACCCTTTTTCAGAAAAAGAAGCCCCTAAATGTACAGAAGTTGTTGTTTTGCCAACACCTCCTTTTTCAGTAATGATAGATATTACTTTCATAATTTATTTTTATAGATTAACAAAGATACTAATTACATAATATATATAATATAAATAATTAGTATCTTTTTGAATTATTAGATTAATTTTCACTAGGTAAAAGCAAAGTATTATTTGTGTACCACAAAACATATTCATCATGTGGAAAATCAGAATAAACTATTTTTTGCTTTACTAGAATATTATTATTACCATCTTCACAAGTAACAATAAAAGTAGAGGTTCGTTCAGAAATTATTTTAATATCGTTTACTTCTGTATAAGTTATTTTTCTTTCAAGCTTCCAAACTTGAAACTCTTCATTTTTTAGTTGAAATTGATAACTTGCAATAACATCTAATAACCAGTAACTTTCCGTTTCTTCTGCTATTTCCTTGACCAATTCTGTATAATTTAACTTAGTTGTTGGATTCTTAAAAATAGTTTCACTAAAACCCCCATTATACAGGTTATTAGTAGATATAATACTTTCCATAATTAAACAGTTATAGTTAATAATACGATTCCAAAAAGACTATAAGTAACTACTATTTTTTCTACATGATAGTCAAAGTTTAAATAAATTTTTTTAGTTTTTTTCATAATGTAATTATATTAATTAATGTGTATAAATAATTAGTATTTAATAGGGGTAAAAAAATAGTGTCCTTATTATTTCACTGTTGTAAATATAAATCAATTATATAATATATACAAATTATTTATATAATATTTTACCCCTACTATCTAAAAACAAACTAACTCCAAAGTTTTCTTGCTAACTCTAATTTTTTAAAAATTTCGTTAACTTCTTTTTTTGCATAAGTAAGTGAATAAGAATGTAATCTTTCATACTTACCCGATTTCAATCCCTCGTGATACTCCTTTACTTCTTCATATTTATACTCAAAATATTCAACACTTTCAGGCATAGATAAATTAATTATTTCCGCTCTTTCTTTCCAATATTCCGCTTTACTTTCATGCTCTCCTGCCTTTTCCATATTTTCAACAGATTTACCCATCCTATTCCAATTTTTTTCAATCAATCCGCGATGTCTTTTTTCTGAATGATGCCCTATTTTAATTGGCTCTGCCAATACTAAGAAATCTTTTCCCTCTTGTGATGCTTGGTAATAATCATTTGCTTTTTTTTGCCTTGCATCAGCCCATAATTGGTAACGTTCTGCTTTCTTTAAAGCATATTCTTTGTAATTAAACCCATCAGCTCTAACAATAGAGTAATAATAAAAACCGTCTTTTTCATAAACAAGATTAAATATTACACATTGGTTTTCTTTTCCATGTTTTGTAATCACATCAATTAAAGTTCCCTTTTCGTGTTTTTCCTCGCATTTAGCGACAAATACATTAGCTGTATATTTAGCATATGTGTTCATAATTCTAAGTGTGTTAATTGTTATTATTTTACTACTGTAAAGATAAACTAATTATATTACATATACTAATTATTTATATAGTATTTTATAATTAATTGAAAGTTTTTTTCAATCATTTTAAACTCAATTATATCATTTGTTAGATTTAGATTTGCGCCTTTAAAAAGAGAGCTTATAATTTCTCGCAACGACTGTTATTTTTTCGTTTATTATATCTTCCGTTGAGTTTGAGTTTTTGCCTTTAAAACTGAACCTTTTATTAAAAATCTATTTTAATAAGCAATGGGAACAAGTATAAATTTAGTATTCTTAGCTTCTTGTAGGAACGGAAAGAAGCTTTAGAATACTTTTTAAGGCTTGTTGCAAAATTGTGTTTAAAATCGATTTTATGACCTTTGTTTAGTTTTACTGGGCAAAACGAT
>JAAURU010000324.1 GCA_012032075.1 Flavobacterium sp. | reverse complement strand
TAACAAAGCTAAGTCTTGAGTAATTTCTTGTAAAGATTTAGGTGAAATACTATCATTAACTCTTTTTCTAATTTTATTTCGTTCAAACAAATTCTTTCCACTAGTTTCATCAATTTCTGATAAAATATAAAAGCAATTCTTAGATATAGTGTTCCAGCAAAGATTACATGCCATAGTAATTAAGCGAGAAGTTGCATCGGCTATTTTAGTTTCTAAATTTTCTTTTGTCATAATGTAAGAGTAAATATACCTTTTTTGCTCATTAGTTTAAAAAATAATGTTATATGCGTGTTCCAAAAAGTTTGGTATCTAATAAAAAAGTATAAAAACCTAAAATTTTACGTCCATTGGGCTAACGTTTTACGTCTAGGACTGGTTTTTTTACCTCGGAGACTCAAAATTTTACGTCCATGAGGGTAAAATTTTACGTCTATCAACGTAAAATTTTAGGTTCCGAATCTAAAATTATGGGTCTTGGACGTAAAGCTTTAGGTTACCCAACGTAAATGTTTAGGTCAATGACCTAAAACGACCACTTCAGTACCTAAAAATAGGGGTTTTATTCTGATGAAAAGGTGTCTAGAAATGAAAACGTCATATTTAGCCCTGATAGGAACGGCATCCTTTGCTTTTTCTTTTCGACTCCGCTCAAAGTGACAAAAAAGCAAAGATATAGTGGATAGCAGGTGATATTTTCAACTGAAAGTAGGTTCGTGCTCTTAAAACTCTAAACCGTCATAGAAAACAATTGCGTTTGCGGTGCTTTTCTTTTTAATCGCAAGTCGAATGCCATACAAATATTTCTTACAAAAGGTTTTCCTTTTTCGGTTATGGTTAAGGATTGGTCTTTTATGGCTAGTAAACCGTCTTTTTCCATTTCAGAAAGTTGAGGTAAAATCAGCTCAATTTCAGGGAAGTAGGTATTTTTATCTTGCCAAGACGTTTGAAATTGGCACATCAAATTCAAAATGTGTTTTCTAACAATTAAGTCTTCTTCATTTAAAATGTGTCCTCTGAAAATAGGCAATTCATCTTGGTCTAATTTAGAATAGTAATCTTCAATCGTTTTCTCATTTTGGGCAAAAGCATTCCAAGAATCACTAATAGAAGACACGCCTAAACCAATCATTACTTGGGTTTTTGATGAGGTATATCCCATGAAATTGCGATGTAGTGTGCCATTTTCAAAAGCTTGGGTCATATTATCATTTTTTAACGCAAAATGATCCATTCCAATTTCTACATAATTGCGTTTTAAGAGTTCCAATTTCCCTTGTTCGTACAATTCTCGTTTCACAGTGTCTTTCGGTAAATCTTCATCTTTAAAGCCTCTTTGTCCGTTTCCTTTTATCCAAGGTACGTGTGCATAACTGTAAAAAGCGAGTCTATCAGGTTGTAAAGAATTCGTTTTGGCAATCGTATCTAAAACATCGTCTAAGGTTTGAAAAGGCAATCCAAAAATTAAATCGTGTCCTATAGAGGTATAGCCAATTTCTCTCGCCCAAAACGTCACTTTTGCCACATTATGAAACGATTGCTTTCTGTGAATGGCATTTTGTACTTTTTCTGAATAATCTTGCACCCCATAACTGACTCTTCTAAAACCTAAATCATATAAAGTTTGTAAATGTTCGTAAGTTGTATTATTAGGATGTCCTTCAAAACTGAATTCGTAATCTTCTGCTTTATCAGCATTGGTAAACAAACCTTGTATCAAGGTTTTTAAATGTAAGGGAGAAAAGAAGGTAGGTGTACCGCCTCCTAAATGTATTTCCTTGATTTTTGGTCGTTGCGGCAATAATTCGCAATACAAATCCCATTCTTTCAAAACTGCTTTTATATAGAAATTTCCACATCATGTCGTTTTGTAATTCGTTTGTTGCAACCACAAAAGAACACAAACTCTCACAAAAAGGCAAGTGAATGTATAAGCTGATACCTTCTGTTGTATTTGAAGCTACAAACGAATTTATTAGTGCTTCTTTCCATTGGTTTACCGAAAATAAATCTTCTTCCCAATAAGGAACTGTTGGGTAACTGGTATATCTTGGTCCAGGAACATTATATTTTTGAATTAAACTCATGTTTGAAAATTTATTCAAAATTAAGGATAGTCAAGAAGGTTAAAAATGATAATTATCATGTGAGGGAGAAAGTGAAAATGAAAAGTACTTAGTTATTAGTGATTAGTACTTAGTATGAGGTCTGAGGTCTCATAATTTTGGTTGTGGGTTTATGTTTGTTACTTCGTTCAAAAGTTTCGGGAGAGTTGAGAAGCTATTTGAATATTCAAATTAGGTTGTCTCGATACTTCGACCATTGCTCAGTACAGGCACGCTTGACCTGACAAAGGAATATACTAATATATAATTCTAAAATATATTGTAAATTCGTAATCAAATTCTTCAAAAATGAAAAAATTACTACTTCTTTTTTGTTTACCAATATTATTCAATTCATGTACCGAAAAACAAGAATCAATGAAATCGTTTTCAACAGTAGCACTTAAGGAAATCCATACTGATTCTATTAGTATTAGAGCGATTGTTTTGGATAGTAACCAATTGTGGTTTGCAGGAAATAAAGGAAAATATGGAGCTATTGATTTAGTGACCCAAAAAAAGTTTAGAGGAAGAATAGCCAAAGATTCTTTGCATCCCGAATTTAGGAGTATAGCTAAAACGAAAGAAGCTATTTTTGTATTGAGTGTGGCTAATCCTGGGTTATTGTATAAGATTTCCAACGATAAAAAGGTTGTGAAATTAGTATATGAAGAAAAAAATGAAAAAGTATTTTATGATAGCATGCAATTTTTAGATGATCGTTTTGGAGTTGCAATGGGTGACCCAATAGCGGATTGTTTGAATATTATTACTACAACTGATGGAGGAAATTCTTGGAAAAAAATACCTTGTGAAAAATTACCCAAAGTAGAAGAGGGCGAAGCCGCTTTTGCAGCCAGTAATACTAATTTAATGTTGCGAAACAATAAGATAATCATTGTCTCTGGAGGAAAGAAAGCCCGTTGTTTTGTAAGTGAAGATAAAGGCAACACTTGGAATGTATATGAAACCCCAATAGTACAAGGCAAAACCATGACCGGCATTTTTACAGCCGATTTCTATGATGAAAACATTGGTTTTATTGCAGGTGGTGATTATGAAAAGCAAGAAGACAACGCAAATAACAAAGCCCAAACAAAAGACGGTGGCAAAACTTGGAAATTAGTGGGACAAAACACTGGTTTTGGTTATGCTTCTTGTGTGCAATTTGTACCTAATAGTAAAGGAAAAGCGCTAGTTTGCGTAGGAGGAACAGGTGTACATTATTCAAGTGATAGTGGAAAGACTTGGAAAAAGATGTTGGAAGACAAAGATTTATACACGCTGCGTTTTCAAAATGATTCTGTAGCTTATGCAGCTGGAAAGAATAGAGTGGTGGAGTTGTTGTTTGGGGAATAGAGATTGTTCTTATAGTGATTAAAATATCTTATCAAAATTTACTGCCATTTCAAACAATGTACAGGCCAAAGAGAAGTACTACATACGGGTTGGTTATTCATTAATGCAGGTTGCCAACCTTCCATAGTTAAAAGTTCTTTTTTAGTTCTTCTGTACATTTTTCGCTAAGTCTTGCTCTTGAAAAGGTTACATCAATTACGTCACCTTTTGAGTTAATAGTTAAATACATAAATAAACTACTAATTATTCCTTCATCTCTTTCCATACTGCGATGTAAAATAGGAATTATATGATCCATTAAATAGTTGTCAAGTTCTTTATCTCCTTTGTTAAATTGAGCTTTTACTTCAGGATTTTTATAAATAGTATCACAACTTTTAGTTTGAGCGTAAGAAGATGTTACCGTCAAAATAAGTAGTAGTATTAGGAGTATAGAAAGTGTTGGTTTCAAAGTGTTCTACTTTATTTTAAATCTTATTCATTTCGTTTACAATAGTACAAATTAAAAAATAAATATTTTTTAAAATTTTAGATTCAAGTTAGACTTATAAGACTAGTCATTTCCACTACCACAAAAGGAATTTTATATTCTTTTGAGATAAAACGTTGTCTTTCATTCACAGTATTAAATGGACTTTCACCATAATCAATTTCAATCAGTAAGACGTATCTGATGTGATTTTATGTGCAACCGTTTTTTGGACACTTCCCATACCAAAAACTTTTAAAGTAATGGTATCGTTTTTTATTTTCTCAGCGCAAACTATTGTTTTGGCATAACCTTCAAAGTCCCCAGAAGCGAAACCAATACTTTCATTTCCAGAAAGTATTTCAATAAATAGACCTCCAATATTGTGACGTGTTGTTTTTTCAACAACATAAAATTTTATCGAATAAATTTTCGATTCGCAATTTTCTTGAGCTAAGTTTAATTGGAAAACAAGTAATAAAAGAAGTATGTATATTTTTTTAATCATAAATCATCATGCTTAATCGTTTTTTATAAATCCATTTGTTATTTTGCTTTTCATAGAGATTCC
>JAAURU010000015.1 GCA_012032075.1 Flavobacterium sp. | reverse complement strand
ATTGGAGTTTGGCTCATTCAACCAACTTTAAAGCTGTTTCATTAATTAGTATTGTATTGATTGTATCTTGAGCAAATTTTGGGTTGAAATACCTTCCTTTTACCATTTAATTTGCATCATTTCTAACATTCCAAAATCTACTGGAATATTTTGTCCGCTAACACTAACATCTTTATAAGAATAGTCAATAGTTGTTGGAGCTCCATTACCAAATTCAAAAGCACCACCAGCTACTTGTTTGACTCCTTTTATTTTTAGTAATTCATTTTTAATGGTCGTATATCTATCAAATCGAAACTTATCATTAATTTCTTCTGCTTCACCATACACGTTTCTGTATTTAACATTTATAACTTGATTGGCTTTGAAACCTAAATCTTTAGTATTCATATAGTTTATTTGTTGGTAAACGATATAAGAACCCACAATAAAAAAAGTAGCAATTGCAAATTGCAATACCAACATTGCATTTCGCAACCAAATTCCCGATTTACTTCTGCTAAAATTACCTTTTAGAACCTTTAAAACTTCAAAATTAGAAACATAAATAGCGGGAAATATTCCTGCACTAACTATTAAAATAATAAAAATGACGCCTAGTTGAAGTGCAATTTCAAGTGGTTTAATAATTAATGTTTTGCCTAAAAAATCGTTATAATAAGGAAGTGCTAATTCTACTAGAGCTAATGAAAACAGTACTGAAAACAATACAATAACAACTGTTTCAAAAATAAATTGTACAATAATATTTGTTTTTGAAGCTCCTAAAATTTTTCGAACACCTACTTCTTTTGCTCTTTTAATAGCCGTTGCAGTAGCTAAGTTTACATAATTAAAAATAGATAAAAACAAGATTAAAATACTTAATCCTAACATAATAACAAGAAATTTATAATTCCCTTTACCTTCGGCTAAGCCTCCTGTTTTTGTATGTAATCTAACTTCTGATAAGGTTTCTAATGATACTTTAGAAACACCATATTTTTCAACAAACTCATCTGTAGAAATTCCTTTTTCTTTAGCCCAACGAACAACCATATTATCAAAATACAATTGATTTATTTTTGATACTAATTCACTTTTTGATTCAGCATTTTTTCCTTTTATTAATAATACAAATTGAAAATTACCCCATTGATTGATATATTCATTAATTCGGGAATCCATAAAATTAACCACGCATGAAGGTAAATAAGATGATTTTTTATCAAGTTTATAAACTCCTCTTACGACTAATTTATTGCCTTTATAATTTATCTCTTTATTTAAAGCAAGTTCATTACCAAAAAACTGAGTAGCTATTTCTTGAGATAAACAAATACTATTCGCATCTGTCAAAGCATTTTTAGCAGCACCTTCCAAAAATTCAAATGGGAAAAATTCAAAGAAATTACTTTGAGCTGATAAAATTTTATCTGAAAGGATTTTTTTCTTGCCAACTCTTAAAATGTCATTTTCATAATCTCCATTTAAGTAACAGTAAGATGCCACATTTGAAGATTTACTTTTTAGATTTGACCCAACCGCAGCTGATCCTGAAGTCCAAAATGTATTTTCATCTATTTGATTTACTAATAAAAAAATTGTCTCTTTATTTGGATTCCAATCGTTGTAACTATTTTCCTCATTCCAATATAAAATGGCAAAAATTAATCCTGCTATTCCAATACTTAGTCCTAAAACATTTAAAACAGTAAAAAGCTTATTGCTTTTAATATGAAATAAGAATATATGCAGCCAATTTTTTAACATAACTATTCGTTTTTTGATGTAATCTGAACCAAGTTCAAATTCTTTGATGATTTTGATGATTATTTATTTCTTACAGAACCTGATGAACTTTCCTCTTTTGAAACTTGTGAAGGATTTCCATAATAAACTATTGAAGCACTTGATGATGCTTTTGCTTCTAATGATTTAGAAACATTTATAACAACTGCTGATGATGAACTTGCCTTTACTAAAGCTGTTTCAGCAATTAGTTCTTTTACATTACAAGAGGAAGAACTATTTGCTTTTATATCTAATTTTGTGGTTTTACCAAACAATTTAAGATCACTTGAACTACTCGATTCTATTTCAACAGAAGTTGCATTTAAGCTTCCCACAAAATCTCCACTTGAAGATGAAGCAATTGTTGCATTAGTGCAATTAAAATTGCCTGAAATACTTCCAGAAGAGCTTACTGCAATAGCTAAATTTGTACTTGAATTTGCATTTTCAATCTTAATATCAGCTGAAGAACTTGCTTTTATACTTTCTAAATTTGGACCTGAAACTATAATCTTTAATATTTTGAATTTGACTCCATTTACCCAACAAACATTTTTAACTTTTGAATGCTTTTTTGTATCTTCTTCGTTTTTATAGTCTTTTGTATCAACATACAATTTCAAAGTTCCATTCTCCACTTCTGTTTTTATGTATTTTAAATTTTCTTTATCATCAGTTTCAACTTTATACTGATTTTATCTGAAACTATATAGAAAACATCAATATTATTTGATGCTTGCAGTTTAGAAAAATCAGAAACTTCTCTGTTTTCTGAAACTTGACCCAACGAAATCAAGCTAATTAAAAAGGTTGTTATGCTTACAATTATTTTTATCATGACTTTGGTATTAAGAAATTAATATGTCTATTTTTTTGTTGTTTACTTTTTCAGAAAGTATCATTCCATCTTTCATGAGAATTGTTTTTGAGAAAAGAAGCATCATAATCAGAATGTGTAACCATTAAAATTGTCGCCCCTTGAGCGTGTAAATCGGTTAACAATTCCATTACTTCATTTCCGTTTTTAGAATCTAGGTTTCCTGTTGGTTCATCCGCTAAAATAATTTTTGGATTATTAATTAAAGCTCTTGCAACTGCTACTCTTTGTTGCTGTCCTCCAGACAGTTGTTGCGGATAATGCTTCAATCGATGAGAAATTCCTAAACGTTCAGCCATTGCATTCACTTTTTGCTTTCTTTTAGAAGCTGAAACATCATTATAAATCAATGGTAATTCAATATTATCATATACAGAAAGCTCATCAATAAGATTGAAATTTTGGAACACAAATCCAATATTTTGTTTTCTTACTTTTGCTTTTTCCTGTTCTTTTAAACCCATCATTTCTTGGTTTAACAATTGGTAACTTCCGTTTGAAGCACTATCTAAAAGTCCAACAATATTGAGAAGTGTAGATTTTCCACTTCCACTTGGCCCCATTATAGTTACAAATTCACCTTGATTGATTATGATTGAAACCTCGTTTAATGCTTTTGTTTCTACTTCTTCTGTTTGGAAGATTTTTGTAAGATTGCTTATTTTTATCATTTTTAGTCCCCTAACCCCCAAGGGGTGAACAGCTAGAGGTCAGCTGGTTTTTACGTTATTATTTAATTATTTTCTAAAATTCATTTGCTTCATTAATTCCCCTTCGGGGGTTAGGGGACTTCAATATTTAAAATTTGTACTTCTGCATAATCTTTATAAGTAGAAGTAATTACTTTTTCTCCTTCTTGTAATCCTTCTAAAACTTCATAATATAAAGGATTTTCTCTACCTAATTTTATGTTTCTTCTTTCTGCTTTATTTCCGTTTACTACAAAAATCCATTTTCCAGAAGTATCTTGGTAAAAACTTCCTTTAGATAATACTAAAGTTTTTGCTTTTTCTGATAAATTGATACGAACTCCAAACGACAAACCTTGATTTAATTCTAAATTCTCTTTTTTTACAAAATTTAATTCCACAATAAAGCGTCCATTTTTAATTTCAGGAATTACTTTAGTAATTTGAACTTCAACCGTTTTACCATTAAAATCAACACTTCCTTTTTGTCCTTCAGCAACTCTATTCAAGTAAAATTCATCCACATCAGCCATTAATTTATAGCCTTGCATTACATCAATAGTTCCAATGCTACTGCCTTGGGTAAATGTTTTTCCTAAAATAGGTTCAAACGATGAAAGCCTACCTGAAAGTGGTGCAGTTATTAAGAAATTATTTTTATTCTTTCTTAAAATGGTCAAACTCTGATTCATAATTCCAATGGATTGATTTAATTGCCCTATTTGAATTAAGTTGGCTTGCTTTTCTTTGGTCACACTTTGTTTGATAATGCTCATTCTTTCTTTTTGAAAACGATAATTCTCTTGTGTAATTTCCCATTCATTCCTTGCAATAATGTCTTTTTCAAATAATTTTTTATTTAAATTGTATTTGTTTTCAGCTTCTAAGAAATCGTGTTCAATAGCAATTAAATCTTTAGCCAAGTTCAATTCTTGATTTCTTAAATCTAATTTTGCTTTATTCAAATTATTAACTTGCTCAATTAGTGAAGTTTCTTGTTGCATATAAGTCAGTTCTGTATTTGGATTATACAAACGAACTAAAGGTTGTCCTTTATTAACCATATCTCCATTTTCAACAAAAATTTCTTGAACTGCTCCACCTTCAATAACATTAACCAACATTGAATTTAACGGTGTTACTTTTGCTTGAAACAAAATAAAGTCTTCAAAAAAATCATTTTCAACAGTTTTAATAGAAATTTCAGCTTGTTTTACATTTAAACTTCTCTTCTTTGTTAAAGCACTAAAAATAAAATATCCCATAACCAAAATTATTGGAATAATAAGTAATAGCTGTTTTTTTTGTTATTTTTACGCTTAATGACCGTGTCCATATTGATAATTTTATTACATAAGTAGAAATTTTATGCCACAATTTTAAAATTTACAAATTATTGATTTACAGGTAATTAAATTTTTATAATTTTTCTTAGTGTTCACTTTTGAACACCTTTTGTACGAAACCGAACAGCCATGAAGAAAACACAAGCTTCTATTTTAATAATTGACGACCAAGATGATATACTTTTTAGTGCCAAAATGTTATTAAAAAAGTATTTTGAAACTATTTACACACTCAATAACCCAAAAAATGTTGTTCAATTATTGGCTGAAAACCCTATTGATTTGATTCTACTAGACATGAATTATAGAATAGGTTTTGAAGATGGAAAAGAAGGATTGTATCTACTAAAAGAAATTAAAAAATTAGCACCACATACAGTAGTTATTTTAATGACCGCTTTTGGAAAAGTAGAAACTGCAGTTGAAGGCTTGAAAAGTGGAGCTTTTGATTATGTTTTAAAACCTTGGGACAATGAAAAAATGCTTGAAACCGTAAAAAAGGGTGTTTTTAAAAGCCGAAAAAATAATACTAAAGCAATACAGAATGAAAATATCACTTCTTATTTTATTGGAACCTCAAAATCAATTAAAAAAGCCTATTCATTAGCAGAAAAAGTAGCCAAAACAGACGCGAATGTTTTGATTCTTGGAGAAAATGGAACTGGAAAATATGTCTTAGCAAATTACATTGCATCAACATTCTGAACGAAAAAATGAAGTTTTTATTCCAATAGATTTAGGCTCTTTGAACGAGAATATTTTTGAAAGTGAACTATTTGGTTATGCAAAAGGAGCTTTTACAGATGCTAAAAATGATACTATTGGAAAATTTGAGTCGGCACAAAATGGGACAATTTTTTTAGACGAAATAGGCAATGTTCCTTTGCATTTACAGTCTAAATTATTGCAAGCCATTCAAACTAAAACCATAACACGTTTAGGTGAAACCAAACAAAGACCTGTGAATGTGAGAATCATTACAGCAACTAATTTGAATTTAATGGAAGAAGTACAGCAAAAAAACTTTAGAGAAGATTTGTATTATCGAATCAATACTATGGAAATTGTGTTGCCTTCTTTGCGAGAAAGACTAGAAGACAAAATTCCATTAGCCAACTTTTTATTAGAGAAAATGATGACTAAATATGAACGAAATGCTATTTCATTTAATGAAAAAGCATTGGAACAAATTCAAAAACATGCTTGGAATGGAAATATTAGGGAAATGGAAAACCGAATTGAACGTGCAGTAATTCTTTGCGAAAATAATACCATCACTTCAACTGACTTAGATTTGGAAATCGCAACTCCTTTTGATGAAAATACAGATGATTTTCAACTTTCTGACATTGAAAAAGTAGCTATTGAAAAAGTCTTGGTGAAAAATGAATTCAACATCAGTAAATCAGCTGAAGAATTAGGTTTATCAAGAGCTTCCTTGTACAGAAGAATTGAAAAATATAGCCTCAACCCTAACCCTTCTCCAAAGGAGAATGGAACCAAAGCCGAAAAATAAGTATTCAAATAAATGAAAATAGTTGCACACCTTTATCAAAGACTTTCATTAATAGAATTTTAAAAACATGCTTAAATCATTTAAAATATACAACCAACTTTTCATTAGAATATTGATTCTGTTACTTGGTTTTGGATTAACCTTTTTCATCTATCAAAAAGGATTAGTTTACTCAGCTATTTTTTGTGTTTTCCTTTTACTTTTAGTCATTATAGAGATGTATTTGTTTCTTAAAAACGCTTTTCTTTTATATGACAGAACCATTGCCTCTATTCTAGAAAATGATTTTTCATCTGATTTTTCCAAACACAAATCGTATGATAATTATAAAAGTTTATTCAAATTATATGCTGTTTTAAAAAGCAAGCAAAATGAAGAAATTTCAAAAGATATTATCTACCAATCAATTTTAAACAATATTGACACAGGCATTTTAATTCTTCAAAAACAAAACAAAGATTGGACAATTTTCTTAATGAATGATTATTTTTCAAGTCATTTTAATGTACCAAAAGTATCCAAATGGCATTATTTAAAAAATCAATTTCCTGCATTATGCGATTTGATTGAAAATCAAAACTTTGAAGAACTAAAAACAACACTTCAAATACGAGTTAACAAAGAAGATTCGCAAACCTTTGTGTTACAAACCTCAAAAAGCAAGACTTTGAATCAGGAATATTATGTAGTTTTATTAGATTCTATTCAAAAAGTAATTGAGAAAAAGAAAAAGAAGCTTGGATTAATTTAATGAAAGTGATTTCACATGAATTATTGAACTCGTTGACACCTATTCGTTCTTTATCACAAAATTTACACGAATTGGTACAACAAGAAACCTTTTCGGCAGAAGATTTAGACGACATAAAACAAAGTGTGGTAACCATGTTAAATAGAAGTGATCATTTGCAACAGTTTGTAGAAAGCTACCGAAAATTAGCCATGTTGCCAACACCTCAAAAAGAGAAAATTGAAATCAACACTTTGATTCAGCAATGTATTGAACTAATGCATCCAATGTTTAAATTACATAAAATTGAAATTAAGAACGAAATCAATCAAAAGCGTTGGTTATTTATAGATGCAAACCAAATGGAGCAAGTTTTTATTAATTTGTTTACCAATAGTATTTTTGCTTTGGAAAACCATGAAAAGAAGGAAATAATCATTTCGGCTGAAGCCAAAGAAAAACGCTTTTTCATAAAAATAACCGATTCAGGAAACGGAATCGACACAGAAATTGAAGACAAAATATTCTTACCTTTTTTCACAACAAGAAAAGAAGGAGCAGGCATTGGTTTAACCTTATCTAAAAATATTTTAGAAGCTCATGGTGGTTATTTGGCTTATCAAAAAAATGAAAATCAAACTACTTTTATGATTTGCTTGGTGGAGTAGTTTTTTTAATTATTTGTAAATTTTGAGATAGTAAGAAATAGTAAGAATTTCTAAAAATTAGGTTCCCAAAAAACCTTTTCAAAATCAATAATTTGGTTATCAACTACTTTTATACCTTCTGATTCTAAAAGTTGCTGCATTAAATTTGTTCCTCCAAAATGATGTTTTCCTGTTAGTAAACCCTTTCGATTGACTACTCTATGAGCAGGTACGTGTTCTAAACCATGACTTGCATTCATTGCCCAACCAACCATTCTAGCAGAACGATTTGCTCCAATCGCTTTGGCAATAGCTCCATAAGAGGTAACACGACCATATGGAATTTGTCTTGCTACTTCATAAACACGTTCAAAAAAATTATCTTTATGCGAAGTTTCTTTATTCAAAATTTAAGTAAAATACATTTTGTAAATTGTTGAAATCACCACAATTCCTGTAATTAAAGCAATAACAAAATTGATATTATTAATTAAAAAACCTACTCTATGCTCAATTCTTCGAAATAAAACTGCATAAATATAGAATACTAACCATGTCCCAATTCCATCACCAATTATAAAACAAGTAATTTCTATTGGAGTAAAATCGAATATGTTTTTAGACGATAATGTTAAACTGCTAAAAACGTAATAAGGAATAGCAAACATATTTAAAGCAGAAAGCAACATGCCATAAACTAATCTGTTTTGTTTACTTTTTATTTCTACTTCTTTTTGTGTTTTTTTTGCACGAAAACCATTATAAGTAAAAAAAACAGTAAGTATTATGAATATTATTAACGCGAATTGCTTTAGATAATTACTCACAATAGGATGACTTTCTAAAAATTTAGCAAAATATAACCCAATAAAACATTGAATAAGCACTATTACTAAAGCTCCATATCCAAATAATAATCCTGATTTTTTACTTTCATTTACACTTAGTTTAGCAACCATCATGTTTAGCATTCCTGGTGGAATAATTCCAACGAAAGCTATAAAAAACCAAGAAAAAGAGGAAGCAATATTGTCATTATTTAATTTTAAATTGGATATAAGTAATTGCTTTGTTTTGTTCTAAATACTGACTCTCATAAAATGTTTGTATTTTAATAACTTCATCAGGTGCTCCTTCATTATGATATACATTATGATTTGCATACAAAACTTCATGACCTTCTCCATGAAGCAATCCTAGAGTGTAACCGTGCATAAATTCGCTATCAGTTTTTAAATGCATTAATCCATTTGGCTTCAATATCTTTTTGTAGCGTTGTAAAAATTCAGTATTTGTCATTCTGTGTTTAGTACGCTTGTATTTTATTTGAGGATCTGGAAAAGTAATCCAAATTTCATCTACTTCATTTACTTCAAAACAGTGCTCAATAAGTTCTATTTGTGTTCTTACAAAGGCAACATTTTTCATTCCTGTTTCATGAGCTGTTTTCGCCCCTCTCCAAAATCGCGCTCCTTTTATATCGATACCAATGAAGTTTTTATTTGGATAACGTTCTGCTAAACCTACTGAATATTCTCCTTTTCCACAACCTAATTCTAAAACTATTGGGTTAACATTTTTGAAAAATTCTGCATTCCATTTTCCTTTTAATGGAAATTTACCAGTTGTAACTTCCTCTCTTGTAGGCTGAAACACATTAGTAAATGTTTCATTCTCTTTAAATCTTTTCAGCTTATTCTTACTTCCCACTACTATAATTTTTGGTAAAATTAATGAAATAAAGTTTTCATAACGATTGATTAACTTTAATTAAAGATAAATTTTCTTCATTTGCATCATATTTCGACTTAAAATAAATGCTGTTGAAAAGGTATATTTCAATACTAATTAGATATTACAAATGAAAAGAAGAAAAGTAGAAGTTGTTGTAATTTCTGATGTACACTTGGGAACTTATGGTTGTCATGCAAAAGAATTATTGGAATATCTCACTTCGATTAAACCTAAAATTCTTATTTTAAATGGAGATATTATAGATATTTGGCAGTTTAGAAAATCTTATTTCCCTGCTAATCATTTAAAAGTTATTAAAAAAATAATATCTTTAAGTTCAAAAGGAACTAAAATTTATTATTTAACTGGAAATCATGATGAATTTTTGAGAAAATTTACCGATTTGCACCTTGGAAATCTTAGTCTTTTAAATAAGTTAGTTTTGGAACTAGATGGGAAAAAAGCTTGGATATTTCATGGTGATGTATTTGATTCTTCTATTACACATGCTAAATGGCTTGCAAAATTAGGTGGTTGGGGTTATGATATGCTTATCTTGATTAATCGTTTTTTAAACTGGGTTTTAGTAAAACTTAGAAAAGAACCATATTCGCTCTCAAAAAAAATAAAGAACAATGTTAAATCGGCTGTTAAGTTTATTACCAACTTTGAATCGGTATGTACTGATTTAGCCATTGAAAATAAATATGATTATGTAATTTGTGGACATATTCACGAACCAAAGATAGAAACAATTGAAACTTCAAAAGGAAAAACACTATATTTAAACTCAGGTGATTGGATTGAAAATCTAACTGCTTTAGAATATAATAATAAAAAATGGAGGCTCTTTAAACACAAACCTAATGAAAATTTAATAACAGACGAAGCTTATTTTGATTATGAAAACAAGCTTGCTGAACAATTCATTGAGCTGGTAAAAAAATAGTATAGATTAAAAATGAGAAAAAAAATCCTTATTGCACCTTTAAATTGGGGTTTAGGTCATGCAACACGTTGTATTCCAATAATAAGAGCACTTGAGAACAACAATTTTGAACCAATAATTGCTTCAGATGGAGTTGCATTGGAACTTTTAAAAAAGGAATTTCCTCATTTAATTACAATAGAACTTCCTTCTTATAAAATTAAATATGCCGAAAAAGGAAGAAACTTTAAATTAAAATTGTTTTCACAATTACCTAATATTGTAAGAGCAATTAAAATTGAAAAACAAATTACTAAACAAATTACTAAACAGTATAATATAAGTGGAATAATTTCAGATAATAGGCTAGGAATAAATTCCAAAAATATACCTTCAATTTTCATAACGCATCAACTAAATGTTTTAACAGGAAACACAACTTGGTTAACCACAAAATTACATCATTTTTACATTAAAAAATTTCAAGAGTGCTGGATTCCAGACAAAGAATCTTCACCAAATTTATCTGGTAAATTAGGCCATTTTGAAGATGCTATTAAAACAGTAAAATACATTGGTCCATTGAGTAGATTGCACAAAAAAGTTGCTCAAAAAAAATATGAACTAATGATTATTCTCTCTGGACCAGAACCGCAAAGAACTTTATTAGAAAACAAATTAATAAAAGAACTAGAAGAATACAGCCAACCCACTTTATTCATAAAAGGTATTGTTGAAAAAAAACAAATGGTTTCTGTTGAAAAAATGTTACCTATTATAATTTTATGAATAGTGACGAAATTGAAATGGCTTTTAATGAAAGTAATAAAATTTTGTGTCGATCTGGCTATACTACAATTATGGACTTGGCTCAATTAGGTAAAAAAGCGTTCTTTATTCCTACACCAGGGCAATATGAACAAGAATATTTAGCAAAAAAATTTCAAAAAGAAGGAATAGCTCCAACTTGTACCCAAGACAAATTTAAGATTGATTGTCTAAATAATATTGACTTACATAAAGGTTTTGTAAATTATGCAACAGAGGTGAGTTGGAAAGAATTATTTGGTCTTTTCCATAGTAAATGAGAATTCAGATCCAATTCCAAATTGGCTTTCCACATATATTTTCTCATTATGACCTTCAATTATATGTTTCACGATAGCTAATCCTAAACCAGAACCACCTTCACTTCTAGCTCCACTTTTATCGACTCTATAAAAACGTTCAAAAAGTCTTGGAATGTGTTGCTTTTCAATACCTTCTCCATTATCAGTAACCCTAACAATTACTTTATTGTTTACTAAATCTTCTATACTAACCTCGGTTGTGCCACCTTGTTTACCATATTTAATAGAATTCATTACAAGATTAGTTACTACTTGCTGGATTTTCTCTTGATCAGCGATTACTCTAATTGGTTTATAAATAGTGTCAAAAGTTAAAGAAATATTCTTTTTCGAAGCTCTCATTTCCAACAATTCAAAAACGCTTTGAATCACTTCAACTATATTAAATTCTGATAAATCTAGATTAATATCACCTGTCTCTAATTTGGTAATCATATCTAAATCTTTAACAATGTAGATAAGACGCTCTACTCCTTTTTCAGCTCTTTGCAAATATTTTTTACGAATGTTTTTATCATCCATTGCTCCATCTAACAATGTTAATAGGTAACCTTGAACCGTGAATAATGGAGTTTTTAATTCATGTGAAACATTACCAAGAAATTCTCTACGATATTCTTCTCGAATTTTCAGTGTTTCAATTTCTAATTTTTTATCACGAGCAAACTTTTGAACTTCTTTTGTTAAAGTAGCCATATCTGTAGTAACAGGTTGATTTCTAAAAGAAGTGTTTTCCAATAAAGAAACATCATCATAAATTTTCTTTACTCTTCTATAAATAAAACGCTCCACTCTATATTGAAGCACAAAAAAAGAAAAAACAAATAGAACAAAAGAAAAAACTAAAACAAACCAATTGCTAGATTTTAAAAAAAACAGATTAAAAAGATAAAATACACCGCCTGAAAAAAGAGTGATATAAGTAGCCGATTTTACAGCAAATTTGTATGACTTTTTAAAGTTTATAACCATTAAAATTCTACCTTATAACCTACACCTTTAATAGTTTTAAAGAAGTCGTCACCTATTTTTTCTCTCAATTTACGAATGTGAACATCTATAGTTCTTCCACCTACAACCACTTCATTACCCCAAACTTTGTCTAAAATTTCTTCTCTTGTGAAAACTTTACCAGGTTTAGTGGCTAAAAGATAAAACAATTCAAATTCTTTTCTTGGTAATACAATTTCTTCATCTTGACGAATAATTTTATATTCTTCTCTATTGATAGTAATATCACCCACTTTTAGTGTATCTGATGCTTCATTATCTTCTTTTAATCTTCTCAATAAAGCTTTTACTTTACTTACTAAAACTTTTGGTTTTATAGGTTTTGCAATATAATCATCGGCACCAGCATCAAAACCTGCCACTTGAGAATAATCTTCAGATCTAGCTGTTAAGAAAGTAATTATAGTATTTTCTAATTCTGGAAATCGTCTAATGTTTTCACAAGCTTCGATTCCATCCATTTCTGGCATCATAACATCCATAATAATCAAATTTGGCAACTCTTTTTTTGCCATAGTCAAAGCCTCTTTACCATTTGATGCAGTAATAACTTGATAACCTTCTTGAGACAAATTATATCCAACAATCTCTAAAATATCTGGTTCATCATCTACCAGTAAAATCTTAATTTCTTTCTTTTTCATATACAAAAATGTTTTTAGCAGTAATATGGTGTCCCATACTTAGTTTTGTTATCAATAAAATGACTTATTTATGTGCATTTCATAAGAAACTTTAATTTCTTAATTGGTAAAGGTAAATATAATATAAAAAGATTCAAGCTCTTAACAATTATTTAATGTATTTACATTTAATTAACTTTATGGAAACATTTTTATAATTTCCAAGTAACAGTCTGATAATCTATTTAGAGTTCCTTTGCACCAAAATTCAACAACACAATGAAACTAAAATTTTTATTAGGCTTATTATTTTTGACTACTCTTACTTTTTCTCAGAATGGAACAGTTTCTGGAACCATTTTAGATAAGGAATTTAACAATGAACCATTACCTTTTGCTAATGTAATTATAAAAGGAACAACCATTGGAACATCAACTGATGATAAAGGAAAATACACCTTATCTATTAAACCAGGAAGTTATGTTTTAGAAATAGGTTATTTGGGATACGAAACTAAACAAATACCTTTTACCATTAAAGCTAGAGAAAAAAAAATAATTGATTACACTTTAGCAGCAGATGGAGTACAATTGGAAGATGTTGTAATTACTCATACTGTTAGTAAAGAAAGTGAAGCTGCTGTTTTGCAAGATATTCAAAAAGCAGTGGAAATTAAACAAGCTATAGGTGCGCAAGAAATGTCTAGAAAAGGTATTAGTGACGTAGAAGAAGGATTAACAAAAGTTACAGGTATTACTAAAGCTGAATCAAAAGGATTATTTGTTAGAGGTTTAGAAAATAGATACAACAATCTGTTAATTAACGAATTACAGGTTCCTTCAAACAGTCCTTTTAAAAAAATTATCCCTTTAGATTTATTTCCTACTGATATAGTAGGAGTTTTAAATGTTTATAAAACATTTAATCCAAATATATCAGGAGACTTTGCTGGTGCAACTATAAATATAGAAACAAGTGAATCTCAATCTTCACAAACGAAATTTAGCGTTGGATTTGGATATGTTACAAATAATAATGGAGAAGATTTTTTAATAGCTGAAAATGCAAATAATAATGATGGCTTTTTTGGTAATCAAAAAAAATATAGAGAATTACCATCTGAATATGGTAATGTTGGAGCATACAGACTAACTTCTTCAGAATATTTGAATAGCTATAGAGATAATAGTTGGAATGTTAATAGAGTAGGTGCTCCAATTAACAACAGTATTGGTTTTAGTCATTCTCATAAATTTAATATCAATGACAATAGTTCATTTTCTTACTTAATTTCATTGAATGGTGATAATAAGTATCAAGTAAGAGAAGGATTAGAAAGAACCTTTATTGAGGGACTTGGAGAATATAATAACGATTTATTTACACAATCATACAGTTACCAAACCAATACATCAACATTAATTGGCTTAAAATATAAATCAGATAGATTAAAAATTGGTATAAATTCTATTTATATAAGAACTACTGAAAGTCTAATCAAAGATCAATTAGGTATTTTACAAAATCAAAAATCAATCACTAACCGATTTATTAGGACAAATCAATTTGAGAAAACAGATTATTTTAATAATCAGTTATTAGCTAATTATAAAATATCATCTGATGATAAACACTCTGTAAAAGGAGGAATCTCATTTGTAAAAACTAATTTTGAATTACCTGATAGAAAATTCTTAGACGGAAGACTTAATGGTGAAGATGTTTTTGTAAATTCTTATGGTGGAAATACATTAAATAGACAACATTTTAGCATTAAAGGAAACTACTATGTTAGTGGATTGCTTGAATACAATTATAAATTTGGTAAGGAAGTAAATGGAAAGACAAACAACCTTACTTTAGGTTTTAATTCTTATAAAAATAGTATTTCTTCTATTTATAGATTCTTCTCAACACGAGCATTAACAGGAAGTTACACTGTAACAACTTCATTAAACAATATTAATGATCAAATTTTAGAAGATATTTCAAATGGTTTAATTTTTGAAAGAGAAGAATCAACTGCTGATTATAAAGTAAGATTTAATCAATTTGTAAATGCTGGTTATTTTAATTTGTTTTATAATATAAGTGAAAAGTTTGACATAAATGGAGGAGTTCGATTTGAAACATCCGATAGAACAATTAGGTTTAGATCAATTTCTGATACATTTACAAGCCCTTTTAGAAAAAATAATGAAAAGAAAAATTATTTTTTACCATCTATAAATTCTAAATATACGTTGAATGAAGATTCAAATTTACGTTTTGCAGCTTCTCAAACAATTACAAGACCAGTTTTAATGGAAGTACTTCCTGTTCAAATTGTAAATCCTGATGGAACTGTTGAAACTGGAAACGGAGATTTAAAAGATACTGAAAATATAAACATTGATATAAAATATGAATTTTTCTCAAAAAATAAAGATATGTTTGCAGTAGGTCTATATGGTAAAAATATAAAAGACCCAATTGAAAGAATTTTTTTGCCAAGCGCAACACAAATAACTACTTTTCAAAATTCAAAAATCGCTAATTTGTATGGAGCAGAATTTGAACTAATCTTTAATATGTCTAATCTTTCTAAAAATCTAGAAAACATATCTTTAGGAATAAATGGTTCTGTAATGAAAACTAAAGTTGAAATAGCTAATGATAATCAACTAGAAAATAAACCAACTAGAGAACTTCAAGGAGCTTCAAATTGGATAATAAATGCAGATGCAAAATATGAATTTAATTTGGGTAAAGAAATTAAAAAACACTGTATCATTAGTCTATGGTGTTAAAGGGAAAAATATTTTTGCAGTAGGTACCGCTGGATTAGACCATATATATGAAATGCCATTTCACAAATTAGATTTTGTATATTCTAGTAAATTAACAAAAAACATTTCGACTAAATTCTCAGTAGATAACATAATAAATCCATTTCAGAGATTTGAATTAGGAAATAATAGTTCTAGTTCTGTTAATATAATTGAGTCTTCTTTAATTTTAAGAGAATACAAAAGAGGAGTTGGAATAAGCTTAAATTTAAGTTATAATTTTTAACTAAAATTATAAAATCTTCCTATTTGAAGATTGACTAAAAAAACCAATAGTTAGACAAAATTTTTAGCATAAAAAGAGGCTGACCGAAAATATCGGACAGCCTCTTTATTTACATAAAATTTACATTCATTGTAAAATTTAAAATTAACTTAAAACTATATTAACCTTACTAGAAATAAGAAAAATTAAATTTGCAGTATAAATTAAAAAATTAAAAACTTTAAACAATGAAAAAATTAGCATTAACTCTATCAATTCTAAGTTTATTATTTATAGGCTGTAGTGAAGATGAAGATGAAATTACAACACCAACTGGCCCTGTAGTTGGAGAAATTACAGGAGACATAACAACAAGTAAAACTTTTGTTCTTGGTAATTACACATTAAGTGGAATCGTAAAAATAAAATCAGGAGTAACGGTAACTTTTGACTCAGGTTCAACAATCACTGCAAATGTAGCTAATGGTACAGATGCATTAGTAGTTGAAAACGGAGGTAAATTAATTATCAATGGTACTGCTGCTGAACCTGTAATTTTTACCGAAGTGTCAAAAATACCTGGTTCTTGGGGTGGAATCATCATGTATGGTGATGCTCCAATAGTAGGTGCAAATGGTGTTACAACAGCAACTTCTGAAGATGGTTTGGCATTACCTTATGGTGGAAATAATGCTACTCATAATGGTGGTACATTAAGATATGTAAGAGTTGAATATGCTGGTAAAAAAATTACAGATGGCACAAGTGAAATGAATGGGTTTTCATTCTACTCTGTAGGTTCTGGAACAATATTAGAAAACTTAGTTTCATATAAAGGAGCTGATGATGGATATGAATTTTATGGTGGTACTGTTAGCGGTACAAATTTAATATCTTATGGAAATTTTGATGATTCATTTGACTGGCAAGATGGTTGGAAGGGACAAAATAATACAAACTGGTATGCTTATCAAACAGGTACTGGAAATTTTGGAATGGAGATAGAATCTAAATCAGTAAATAATTCATTTTGGCCTAAAGTTACAAACATCACTTTAAAAAGAGCAGCTGGTACTTTAACAGAAAATGGTTCAGCTGAGTATGATGCTATTCAATTTAAAAAAGAAGGAAATGGGGATTTTTCAAATATCTTAATTGAAGGATATACTGACCCAATGGCAGTAGCAGTAAGAATTCAAGATGCATCTACAAACACAAATCAAGTTAATGGAAATAAAATTAAGTTGACTAATGTTAAGATTATGGGCTCAACTACTCAAACTGGTTCAGGTTCTTCATCTTTTTCAGTTACTTTTCCTTCTGGACAGTTAACTACATCTTCCTCTACAACTGGAGCTAATTTAACGACAGGAGCATGGTCAACAGTTAATGGTGTTAATTTATTACAATAATACTTTTTCTATAATAAAAGTTAAAAATCCCTCAATTGAGGGATTTTTTATTTGTTTTGTGTTATATTTAAAAAAATGTTTATATATTTACAACTTAATAACTTAGCGAGTGATAAAAAAATACTTTTATATTATTCTTATCGGTACACTTTTATTCTCTGTGGATACTTTCTCACAAGAACAAAAGAATTATAGTACTACTAAATCTCAAGAGCCAACTATTGAGGGCTTAAGTATTTATCCTAATCCTGTGAACACTGGTAAAATTTATATTTCTTCTAAATTAGCTTTAGAAAAGAAAGTAGAAATTTTTGATGTTCTAGGAAAAAAAGTATTTGAAGCCATTGTAACTAACAAAGAAGTAAACATTAGTGCTTTAAATACTGGTGTTTATATTGTAAAAGTTAGAGAAGGAGATGCATCTGCAACAAGAAAACTGATAATCAATTAGTTACGCAAACACCTATTATACTTATTTAACTTTAAATTTACATTACAATTTTCACAAAAAGGAAAATTGTTGTTATATTTGCATACATTTAAAAACTTAAAAAAATGAAAAAACTTTACTTTTTATCTTTAGTATTAGGAACTGCTTTTACTTTTGGGCAAACCCCAATAATAACTGCAATGATTGACGGTCCTTGTCCAAACGGATATCCTAAAGTATGTGAAATTTACGCAAGTGGAACTGTTAATTTCGCATTGTATTCCGCTCAAAATCAAACCAATGCTAACACAACTTGGGGAGCAACTTTAGATCTAACTCCACTTGGAACTCGAACTAATGAATATGTTTATATTATAGTAACTGGTGGTAGCACAACTATAGCAACTACAGAATTTCCTAGTATAACTGCTTCAAATTCTATAGAAAATAATGTTATGAATCTTAATGGTGATGATAGAATTAGAATCATTAATACATCAACTATGGCCGTAATTGATCAATTTGGAGTTACAGATCTTGACGGAACAGGAACTTCATGGGAATGGCTCGATACTTATGCAAAAAGAAACAATGGAAGTGGTCCCGATGGTGGTTTTACACAAGCAAATTGGACTTTTGGAGCAATAAATTTATTCGACACTGGTGCTGGTACTTGTACTGGAGGAACTCAACTTCAATCTATTGTGCCACTTGGAACTTTTACTCTTTCAACCAACTCTTTCAACGCAATTGAAGGCTTAAAAATGTATCCAAACCCTTTAACAGAAAATACATTAAATATTTCTTCTGCTGCAAATGCTGATATGAGTGTTCAAATTTTTGATATCTTAGGAAAAGAAGTTTTAAATACAAAAGTAGTTAACAATACCGTTAATGCTTCAAGATTAAATGCTGGTGTTTACATTGTTAAAATCACTGAAGAAGCAAATACTGCTACTAGAAAATTAGTAGTTAGATAATCTATATTGTCATTCTGAATTTATTTAACTCCGTTGAATCTTCGGTTTCAGAATCTCAAAACATTAAAGCATCAACATAACGTTGGTGTCTTTTTTTATTTTATACTTTTGTACTGTTCTTAAAAGAAAATCAATTCATGACGTTACAAGAGGATATCTTCACCATTTCAAACAAAAGAGATTTTGAAAAACTAGCACTTAAAGTTTTTCGATACCAATTTGACGCTAATAAAGTCTATAATGAATTTTGTACTTTATTGAAAAAGGATAAGTCTAATGTTAAAAAAATATTAGATATTCCTTTTTTACCGATTCAGTTTTTTAAAAGCCATAAAATACTAAGTTCTTCAGAACCTATTCAAGAAATTTTCACGAGTAGCGGCACAACAAGCCCCCTAACCCCCAAAGGGGGAATGCTCAATGAACCTATTAGAAGCAAACATTTTGTAACTGATGTTTCTATTTATGAACAGAGCTATCGCAAAGGTTTTTCAGAATTTTATGGTAATATAGAAGATTACTGTGTTTTAGCTTTGCTCCCATCCTATTTAGAACGTGATGGCTCTTCTTTAATTTATATGGTAGATGATTTAATCAAAAGCAGTAATCATCCTGATTCAGGTTTTTATTTGAATAATTATGACCAACTTTTAGAAAAACTACAAAAATTACATAGAGAAAATCAAAATATAGTATTAATAGGAGTAACCTATGCATTATTAGATTTAATAGAATATGCACAATCTATTTCATTTCCTCTTTGGGAGTTAGGAAGCTCTCTAATCATCATGGAAACTGGAGGCATGAAAGGTAAGCGAAAAGAAATTATCAGGGAAGAATTGCATGAAATTTTATGTCAAGGTTTTGGAGTTCCAGTGATTCATTCTGAATATGGCATGACCGAGTTATTATCACAAGCTTATTCCTTAGGAAATGGTATTTTCGAATGTCCACCATGGATGCAAATCCTAACAAGAGACACAGAAGATGCTTTAACTTATGTTGAATACGGAAAAACAGGTGGCATTAACGTAATTGATTTGGCAAATATCAATTCGTGTTCGTTCATTGCTACACAAGATTTGGGAAAAAAATATCCTAATCATTCTTTCGAAGTATTGGGACGTTTTGATAATTCTGATATTAGAGGATGTAATTTGATGGTGATTTAAGAAAGTATGAAGTTAGAAGTACGAGGTACGAAGTTAGGGGTACGAATATCGAGGTTTAAAATTTGAATTCGGTGAAAAAAATCACCAACTATTTTTGATCA
>JAAURU010000323.1 GCA_012032075.1 Flavobacterium sp. | reverse complement strand
AAAAATGGAATGTTAATGATTGGGAATTTATAGGGGCAAACGAAATTAAAACTAAATGACATTGCACAAATTGTTATAAAAACAAGCCAACCTCTGTTTTACGATGCTTTTGATAAAAATCCAAAGTCAGGAAATGCCATTTTAATAGATGAAACCAGCTATAATACAGTTGGAGCATTAATGTTTTTAGAAAATTAATAAAGATGAATCAGAACAATTCAATTAGTAAAGTCTTATTTCAAAAAATTGCGAAGAGAAAAGCGTTTCTATCACCAAAAAGAAAATTGAAAATTGGGTAGAAGACTTATTTGCATGGTTATTTTGTAAACAAGGAGAATGCTCTAATATTGAATTGTTCCAACAAAAAGAAGAAGCTTTAAATTTAGATTTACAATTGTTTTTATCGCAAGTTGGAATTTTAGAAAAAACAACCTTAGCTAATTCCCTTTTTGAAGATTTAGTTACTATTCATGAAGATTTATTGGGCGATTTAGTAGCAGTTTTAGAATTTGATCCAGCTGCTAAATCAAAAGATGAGGTTTTACTAGCTTATCCTGGTTTTTTTGCTGTTGTAGTATATCGAATAGCAAATAATCTTTGGGGAAAAGAAGTTGCTGTTTTACCAAGAGTACTTTCTGAATATGCACATGGAAAAACAGGAATTGATATTCATCCAGGAGCAAAAATTGGAAAACGATTTTTTATCGATCATGGCACTGGAATTGTAATTGGTGAAACCGCAATTATTGGTAACGATGTTAAAATTTATCAAGGTGTAACACTTGGAGCTTTGAGTGTTAGTAAAGATAAAGCCGAAGAAAAAAGACATCCTACGATAGAAGATAATGTGATTATTTATGCCAATGCAACTATTTTAGGAGGAAAAACAGTAATAGGAAAAGGTTCAGTTATAGGAGGAAATGTATGGATTACCGAATCTATTCAATCGCAAACATTAGTCTATCATAAAAGTGAAATCATCGTAAAATCAAAAAATAAATTCTCAGAACCTATCAACTTTAATATATAAAATTGAAAAAATAAATTTGTTATGAAAGCAGAAAATATTTTACAAACCATAGGAAATACTCCAGTAGTAAAAATTAACCGAATGTACGGCTCGGCTAAAAATGTTTGGATTAAATTAGAAAAAACAAACCCAGGAGGAAGTATCAAAGACCGTATCGCTTTAGGAATGATTGAAGAGGCAGAAGCCAAAGGAATTTTAAATAAAGACAGTGTAATTATTGAACCAACTTCAGGAAACACTGGAATTGGATTGGCTTTAGTAGGTGCTGTTAAAGGATACAGAGTTATTTTGGTAATGCCAGAATCAATGAGTGTAGAAAGAAGAAAGTTAATGGAAGTCTATGGAGCACAATTTGAATTAACAGCACGTGAAAAAGGAATGAAAGGAGCTATTGAAAGAGCTGCCGAATTAGTTGAAACCATTCCAAACGCTTGGTCTCCTTCTCAATTTGATAATCCTGCAAATGTTGAAACGCATAAAAAAACAACGGCTCTTGAAATTTTACAAGATTTTCCAAATGGCTTAGATTATATTATCACTGGTGTGGGAACAGGTGGTCACATTACTGGTGTTGCAGAAGTGTTAAAAGAAAAATTTCCAAAATTGAAAGTAATTGCTGTTGAACCAGAATTATCTCCAGTTTTAAGTGGTGGAGCTCCTGGTCCACATCCATTACAAGGAATAGGTGCTGGATTTGTTCCTGGAAATTATCATTCAAATGTAATTGATGAAGTAATCGCTGTTTCAAAAGAAGAAGCTTTTGAATTTGCAGGTAGAAGTGCATTAGAAGAAGGGATTTTTGTGGGAATTTCAACAGGTGCTTCACTAGCAGCAGTAGCAAAAAAAATCGCACATTACCAAATGAAGCAGTTATATTAACCTTTAATTATGACACTGGTGAACGCTATCTTTCAGTTGAAGGATTGTTCTAATAAAAATAGGAGTTAGATATAAAAAAAGGTACTATCAAAATTCCTTATAAATTTTAAATAAATTAAAAATATTTACTCTATAAAACCTATAGAGATTATATAGTAACAACAAGCAACATGATACAAATTTCAAAAAAGGAAAGGTGATTTTGGCTGGAGCTGGTCCTGGTGATCCAGACTTAATTAGTCTAAAAGCACTGAAATACTTAAAAATTGCCGATGTAATATTGACGGATAGATTAGTTTCTCCAGTTTTAATTGAAGAATATGCTCGTCAAGATGCAGAAGTAATTTATGTAGGGAAACAATGTTCAAAAGGCATTCACACCCCTCAAAAAGATATTAATGAATTAATTCTAGAATTTGCCTTACTAGGAAAACTAGTCTTGCGCTTAAAAGGTGGAGATGTTTCTTTGTTTTCCAATGTTTTAGACGAATTGAACATCTTAATCGAAAACGGAATTTCATACGAAATTATTCCGGGAATTTCAGCTGCTTTTGGTGCGGCTGCTTATACAGGAATCCCTTTAACAGCAAGAGAATATTCTCGTGGTGTTCGATTTTTAACCCTGTATGATTTGAAAAATGTAACAGAAAACCAATGGAAAGATTGGGCAAAAACCGAAGATACTTTAGTATTTTACATGAGTGGCCAACGCTTAAATACATTATCAAATCAGTTACTAATCAACGGAATTGATAAAAAATAAAGGGATTGCAGTTGTGCAACAAGCTTCCACTCCAAATCAAAAAACAGCCATTTTTACTTTTAAAGACTTGGAAACAAAAGAATTACCTGAGTTTGAATATGTACCAACATTACTAATCATTGGAAACGTAGTCCATTTGCATCAAAAATTTGCTTGGTTCAAAGAAAATAACACAACTGCATCATATTTCGATAATCATAAAACACTTCTTCAAAATGCTATCTGATACTAAATTAAATTTACTACAACAACTGGTTCAAAACGCTTCTAATGAAGAAATAATTTGGACAAAAGGCTATTTGGCTGGTTACTTAGACGCGAATAAAATTGGGAATAAAATTCCAATACATTCAGTTGCTGAAAATGTTTCTGTTAAACCTTTAATTATTTATGGAACAGAAACTGGCAATTCTAAAAAAGTAGCTTCGCAATTGTTGGCAACTTTCAAGAAAAATAAAATTCAAGCTAAAGCAGTTGATGTTTTTCAATATGACAAGGCTAAACTAGAAAAAGAAACTTTGTTGTTGTTTGTAATGAGTACGCAAGGTGAAGGAGAGTTTCCTCAAAATGCAGTTGGTTTTTATGAGTATTTAAAGAAAACCGATTTGAATTTGGAAATTACTTCTTATGCTGTTTTTGGCTTAGGTGATTCTTCATATCCACTATTTTGTCATGCAGGAGTTTTATTAGATGAGGTTTTGGCTGAAAAAGGAGCGAAACGTTTAATTCCATTAGTAAAAGCAGATGTTGATTTTGCTCCAGAAGTGATAAAGTGGCAAACCGATTTAGAAAATATCTTCAAAAATCAAGTAAGTACAGCTGAAGTTTCTGTCGTAAAAACGGCAACTTCTTCTGAACATAAAAAGAACTACTCTGGAATCATTAGTAATAAAATAATTTTAAATGATACAGGTTCTAATAAAGAAACCTATCATATTGAAATTTCTTCTGAAGATGAAGTGAGTTATGAACCAGGTGACGCTTTAGGAGTAGTGCCAAAGAATAAAAATAGAAGATGTTCAAATTTATTATCAACTATTTTAAATGCTAATCCAAAACAAGAAAATCGAATTAAAAAGGTTTAAAAAAATCAGTTGAAAATTGGTTATTGGAACGAAAATATAAAAGGTTTAAGCAAGCGTTCATTGGAACAATTAGGAAAATTACTAAAAACTGAAATTGCTTTCGAAAAAGCCGATTTGATTGATGTTTTCCAATTGTATTCTAAACCTGAGAAATTCCAAATAGAAGATTTATTGGAAATTTTATTGCCAATAGCTCCACGTTTATATTCCATTGCTTCTTCGGTTGAAGCACACGATGGTGAAGTGCATTTAACCGTAAACCTAAATACTTTTAAGGTAAATAATGTAATAAAAACAGGTTTAGCTTCTCAATTCTTAGCGGATTTTCCTGTAAACGAGCAAATCGATTTTTACATTCATAAAAATCAAAATTTTAGATTACCAAGTGAAGAAACAGATGTAATCATGATTGGTCCAGGAACAGGAATTGCTCCATTCAGAAGTTTTATTGCTCATAGAGATGCTACTGGTGCAGAAGGTAAAAACTGGTTGTTTTTTGGAGAACAGCATTTTGTAACAGATTTTTATTACCAAACCGAAATTCAAGAATGGCTAACAACAGGTGTTTTAACAAAACTAGATACTGCTTTTTCTCGTGACCAAGAAAAGAAAATTTATGTTCAAGACCGAATTCGCGAAAAAGCAAAAGAATTCAATACTTGGTTAGAAAACGGAGCCAATTTATACCTCTGCGGACAAAAATTTCCTATGAGTAATGATGTAGAAAATGCAATAATTGAAGTAATCTCTCAAGAAAGAAAGATTTCAACCGAA
>JAAURU010000322.1 GCA_012032075.1 Flavobacterium sp. | reverse complement strand
ATTTTCTATATAGAAAGGTTTTTTGCATAAGTTGGGGGCTACAATACCTTCTTGAAAAGTTTGGGAAGCTACAAAAAACACGAGCTTCATCCCATAAATTAGCATCTATAAAAGCTTGAAGCGTTTTAGCTCCACCTTCAATTATTACAGATTGTAATTGTTTATCATGTAGATTTTTTGTTAAATTTAGTAAAAAATTAGTGTCAAAAAATGTTTTTTCGTAAATAATATGTTTTGAATTTGTTAAATAATCATTTTCAGAAAAAAAATAAGATAGTATTGTATCGTCTTTAACATTAAAATCATTGGTAATCTTATTCTTTTTATCAAAGATTAAACGAATTGGATTTTTGCCTACATAATCTCGAGCACTAAGTTTTGGATTGTCTTCTAAAACAGTATTTGTTCCAACTAAAATTGCTTGTTCTTCTGTTCTCCATTTATGTACTAATTGACGTGAATAAGCATTGGTAATCCAAACTGGACTCAATTTGTCATGTTGAGTTTGTCGAAATATCTTTTCTGGAGCAATAAATTCGTCTTTACTTTCGGCCCATTTTAGAATAATGTAAGGACGTTGTTTTTTATGAAAAGTAAAAAACGCTTATTTAGTTCGTTACATTCTTCTTCTAAAACACCAATGGTAACATTAATATTGTTTTCAATTAATCTTTTAATTCCGTTTCCTGCTACTTTAGCAAAAGGATCAATAGTTCCAATAACTACATTTGGAATTTTATGCGCAATTATTAAATCGCAACAAGGAGGTGTTTTACCAAAATGACTACAAGGTTCTAAACTGACATAAATGGTAGCTTTTGATAATAGAGATTTATCTTTTACACTATTTATTGCATTTACTTCTGCATGTGCTTCACCAGCTTTTTTGTGCCAACCTTCACCAATAATTTTATTATTATGCACTATTACACTACCAACTAATGGATTAGGATAAGTTGTTCCTAAACCATTTTTGGACAATTCGATACATCGATTCATGTAAAATTCATGAGTTTGCATAGTACAAATGTAGTATTTTTAAGATAGATTAAGCTTTTGATTCTTGGTTTTAGTTACTTTTGTATATCAAATTTACTGTAATGTTAATTAGAAAAATTGAACAGCAAGATAATCAAGAGATTGCACAAGTGATTAGAAATGTTTTTGACGAATTAAATGCTCCAAAGGTTGGAACTGCTTATGCTGACCCTATTTTAGATACATTATATGAAGTTTATGATAAGCCACGTCATTTATACTTAGTTGTTGAAGTAAACGGAAAAGTTTTAGGAGGTTGCGGAATTGCTCCCTTAGGAAACGAAGCAGTACATATTTGCGAATTGCAAAAAATGTACTTTGCACCAGAAATAAGAGGAACAGGTTTAGCCAAAAATATCATAGAACAGTGTCTAACTTTTGCAAAAGCGAATAATTATACTTTATGTTATTTAGAAACACTTTCTTTCATGAAAGCCGCACAAAAATTATATACAAATTTAGGTTTTGAATCTATAGATAAACCTATGGGAAATACAGGTCATAATAGTTGTGAAGTATGGATGACGAAGGAAATATAGTAGTAATATTTTAGTAGTAATAAGTAAGACAATATAAATGTTTTTAAAAAAAATAAAAAATCTATATCACGAACAATTAGATGAATTGTATGGAAATGAAGAAGTAACATCTTTCTTTTTTATTATTCTAGATCATTTACATCAAATGAAGCGAGTTGATTTAGCTTTACAACCCGATTTTTCTATTGATGATAACCAATTAAAAAAATGGGACGAAATTCTTCAAGAGTTAAAAAAAGAAAAACCTATACAATATATAATAGGAGAAACTGAATTTTATGGATTACGTTTTTTTGTCAATGAAAACACTTTAATTCCAAGACAAGAAACAGAAGAATTAGCAGCGTTAATTTTAAATGATTTTAAATTTCAGACTGAGCCTGTCGAAGTCTCTCATCTAAAAATTCTTGACATTGGAACAGGTTCAGGATGTATTCCTATTGCACTTAAAAAAAATCTTCCAGAAGCTTCAGTATATGCTATTGATATATCAGAGAAAGCTTTGGCTATGGCCAAAAAAAATGCAATTGAAAACAAAGTAGATGTCAACTTTATAAGAACAGATATTTTAAAAGTAAACGATTTACAAAACCTTTCAGCTTCTGTCACACTGAGCTTGTCGAAGTGCCATCTTCCAACTCAATTCGATATTATCGTTTCAAATCCTCCTTATGTGAGAAACTTAGAAAAGCATGAAATCAAGAAGAACGTAATAGACTACGAACCTCATTTAGCTTTATTTGTAGAAGATGATGATGCATTACTTTTTTACAAAAAAATTGCCCAATTAGCAAAGCAAAGTCTTTCTAAAAACGGAAAATTATACTTCGAAATCAATCAATATCTTGGAAAAGAAACTGTTGCTTTATTAAAGGAACTAGGTTTCAAAAATATTGAATTGAGAAAAGATATTTATGGAAATGATAGGATGATTAAATGTGCGAGTTACGAAGTTTGAGGTACGATATACGAAGTACGATTTACGAGGTACGAATTTTGAAATGATGAATATAAAGTAAAAGATAGAAGTTTAAATTTTGAAATATAGTTTAAGCAGTAAGTAAAATTTTTATAATTTAAAAGTAAAAAAGTTATGGCTATTGATATGAAAGCTAGAACTAAAAAGTTCACTATTGATTGTGCTACATTATGCGCAAAATTTCCAAACTCTAGAGAGTTTAATGTTTATATCAATCAATTAATTAGATGTTCAAGTTCAGTTGGTGCAAATTATAGAGCTTCCCAAAGAGCAAAATCTACTGCTGATTTTATAAATAAATTAAAAATAGTTGAAGAAGCCGATGAAAGTAATTTCTTTCTCGAAATATTATTAGAATTAAATAAAATTACAGAACTAAAGGAAGCAATAGAAAGCCTTTTGAAAGAAGGAAATGAAATTTTAGCAATAATTGTAGCTTCGATAAAAACTGCTAGAAATAATCAAAAAAAATAAAACTTGATACCTTAATTATTTCTTATTTCCAACTTCGTACCTCGTACCTCCTACCTCGTACTTCCTATCTCATACCTCCTTATTCATAACGTAACGCTTCCACAGGATCTAGTTTTGACGCTTTAATTGCAGGATATACTCAGAAACAATCGTAACAAAGAAAGAAGTTACTAAAGCTGCAATCATGGCTAACCAAGGTGTAGTGAATTGGAAACCAATTACTTTTGCAATACCAAAACCTATAGAAACACCTAAAATAATACCCACAATTCCTCCTAATTGACCAATAACTAAGGTTTCGGTAAAAAATTGCCAAGCAATAGTGCTTCTTTTTGCTCCTAATGATTTTCTAATACCAATTTCTCTTGTGCGTTCACTCACAGAAACTAACATAATATTCATCAATGCTATTGAGGAACCAAAAACTGTAATAACACCAATAACCCAAGCTGCAATACTTAAAGTTGCTGTATTCGATAATAAAGTTTGGATTAAGTCATCGCTTCGTTCAATTCCAAAGTTGTTTTTTTCAATAGGATTTAATTTCCTCACTTGACGCATTACTAAAATAGCATCATTAACCGCTTCATCAAGTAAGGCTTCATTCGTTACTTTTATAGCCAAATCATAATTAATATTTGGAGCCGAATAAATAGAACGTGCAATTTGATTTGGAATCAATACACGTAAATCCTGACTATTACCAAAAGTCGAACCTTTCTCTTTTAAAACTCCAATAACTTTAAATTTGGCACCTCTTATAGAAATAGTTTTATCAATTGGATTAATGTCTTTAAATAAGCCTTTCTCAAAGTCGGAACCTAAAATACAAACATAATTATTGTTAGAAATATCAAACGAATTAAAATTACGACCTTTAGTAACTTCTAAACCTTTATTAGGACAAAAATTATGATCTACTCCTAAAATAGTAATTTCAGGATCGGTTTTTTCACCTCTATATTTTACTTCCACACCAGCTGCAGCCGTAAATGACAAAGAAGTACTTGTAAATGGGAAAGTGAATTTATCTTGAAATGATTTCGCTTCAGGGTAGCTTATAATAGGATTCACTTTTTGATCTACATCATTTTGATTAATTTGAGCCGAAAAATCATACCTACTCATAGAAAAGGTATTCGCTCCCATAGAAGCAAAATCACTTAAAATAGTATTTTGTAATGCCGAAACAACTGTAAGAATTCCTACAAGCGCAGTAATTCCTAAAGCAATAATAAAAACCGTCAACGACGTTCGCAAAGCTTGACCCTTTATAGAATCTATAGCTATTCTTGTATTTTCTTTAAATAATCCTACCATAACAACTATTAGACTTTAAAATGAAAGTTTTGTTACAGAAATAAATTTAGAATTTAGAAATTGGATAAAATAAAATAGAAAATAGAGTATAGAAAATAGATTAAAAGCTTTGAAAGAAATAAAGATTAACACAAAATTGGTTTTTTATAAATCGTTATAAAATTCGATATTTGTACTCTATATTTTG
>JAAURU010000321.1 GCA_012032075.1 Flavobacterium sp. | reverse complement strand
AATTGAACAAAGTAGTACACCTTTAGAAGTAAAAACTGTAACTAGTGTTCAAGATGCTATTGACTTTTTAAGAGAAAATAAAAACAATTGGATTCCCGATGTGATTTTTGTAGATATTTTTATGCCTATAAAAAGTGGCTGGGATTTTTTAGAAGAATTTCAACAAGAATTTGAAACACAAGCAACAACAATTAAGTTATATATGTTATCATCTTCCAATGAAGAAGAGGATATAACAAAAGCAAAAGATCACTTTTTAGTGAAAGATTATATCTCAAAGCCTTTGTCTAAAAACATGTTAGGAGATATCTTAAGTTAATTTTATCACTCACTTTTAAGAAAAAAGGTCTGAAATAAAATTCAGACCTTTTGTTTTATATAAAATATTACATTATTTCTTAACTACTAATCTAAAACCTTCACCATGAATATTAAGAATTTCAACATTCTCGTCTCTTTTCATATACTTTCTTAACTTAGCAATATAAACATCCATACTTCTAGAGGTAAAATAATTATCGTCTCTCCATATTTTTGTTAAAGCTAACTCACGAGGCATTAAATCATTTTCGTGTAAGGCTAACATTTTCAATAACTCACACTCTTTTGGTGATAATTTTACTGGTTCCTCACCTTGGAAAGATAAAAATCTAAGTTTAGAATTCAAATGAAATTTACCTATTTCAAATTCAAATTTTGTATTATCTGGTTTTACTTCAGAAGCTTTTCTTTGAATAATAGCTTTTATTTTCATTAATAAAACCTCTGAATCAAATGGTTTATTCAAATAATCATCTGCACCAACTTTATATCCCTTTAAAACATCTTCTTTTAATGTTTTTGCAGTTAAAAATATAATTGGCACTTCTTGGTTTTTCTCACGAATTTCTCTAGCTAAAGTGTACCCATCTTTGTATGGCATCATAACATCTAGAATACATAAATCATAAATGTCTTTTTTGAATTTCTCAAATCCTTCCATTCCATTTTTTGCAAGGGTAACATCAAAATCATTAATGATTAGATAGTCCTTTAATATAGCACCAAAATTTGGTCGTCTTCAACTAATAAAATTTTTCTTGCTTCCATATTTCTTTAATTTATTAAGGGCATTTTTAAAATAAATGTGCTTCCTTTTCCTTTTTCACTTTCAACAAACACTAGTCCGTTGTGATCTTCAACAATTTGCTTAACATAAGCTAAACCAAGTCCGTGACCTTTAACATTATGAATATCTCCAGTGTGTTCTCTATAAAACTTTTCAAACACTCTTTTTTGAGCAATTTTACTCATTCCAGCTCCTTGATCTTGTATTTTTATAACAATAAAATCTTTACTATTATCGATAAAAACATCAATTATAGGTGCTCCAATTGAATATTTAATTGCATTATCTAATATATTTACTAAAACATTAGTAAAATGAACTTCGTTTAATAATATTGTGCTTCTTTTTGCATTAAAATGCTTTGTAATTTTCCCTTCTCTATCTTCAATTATCAAACTTACATGTTCAATTGCATCTTCAACAATTGTAATAACATCTACAGGCTCTTTTGAAATATCTAATTCATTCTTTTCTAATTTTGAAATGCGCAATACATTTTCAACTTGTGCGTGCATCCTTTTATTTTCATCTTTAATCATTTGGAGATAGCGTTGAACTTTCTCCTTGTCATCAATAATTTTCGGATTTTTGATAGCATCAAGTGCTAAGTTTATAGTAGCAATAGGTGTTTTAAACTCATGCGTCATGTTGTTAATAAAATCGGTTTTTAATTTCAGAAATTTGCTTCTGTGTTATCAACTGATTTAAAGCACTTGTAAAAGTTAAAACAATAATTAGTGTAAACAATAATGACAATAATGTAATTCCTAAAATGGATGAAAAAAAGAATTTACTTTTTTGAGGAAATGAAACAAACAATTGGTATTGACTCATTCCTTCGTTATCTTGAAAATAGGAATTCCATAAGTAGATTGTTTACTATATCTAAACTTATCTGATTTTATTTTTGTTGCTAAACCATTACTATAAACACCATATTCAAAAGGAGTTTTAATTTGATATTTATCCAATTCGTTTTTAAGATATTTATCTAGTTCAGCTTTACTAATTCTGTCTTGAATAGGTCTTTGTGAAACTATATCTCTAAAAAATAATTGAAAATTAGCCTTATCTAAAGACGACAAATTCCCCGATTTTTCAATAGTAATATCTGGTTTTCGATTCATTTCAACGGATGAATTATCAATAACAGAACCAGAAAATATTTCAGTTTTCCTATTTGAAACAATATTATCTACATTAATTGTATCAGCATTTTTATCAAAGAACGAACCATTAATCCCATAATCCTGAGATATTAATGAACTTGTATATATAATAGTTTCGTTGGTTTTTTTATTTCGCTCTAGAAAAAAAAACTCTTTTAATGTTTTTGTTTCTGGCTCTTTACCAATGCTATCTTTAATTTTAAAATATTGCTTATAAAAAGAAACTAATTCTTTACTATCAACAATTTCTGCAACATTTCCTAATACTTGCTGTACATGAAGCTTAAATTCTTCTTCACTTTTCTTTAATGACGTACTAATCCAATATAATTGAACCAAAATAATTCCAACAAGAGATATACTCATTAAAAAAACCAGTAATCGGAATCTTCTTTTATTCATCAATACAAAATTAGTATTTTAACATTTACACCATTAAAACATTAACCAAAGATTAACATTAACATAAATAATTACGATATTTTTAAAATTTTAAGAATTTCATCTATTTGAAGAAATGTGTCATTTAATTGAATATTTCTTACAACAAAATCACTTTTTATTGCTTTTTCATCATCAGAAAGTTGATTTTTCATTCTTTTTACTATTTCTTCTTTTGAAATTTCATCGCGCTTTAAAATCCTATTAATTTTAACTTCTTCTGGTGCTGTAACTAAAATTATCTTATCACATTCAAGATTTCCTCCTGTTTCAAATAAAATAGCAACTTCTTTAACCACAAACGGATAGTCATTATGTTTTTGTAACCACTTTTTAAAATGCTCTTTAACTTTAGGATGAACTATTTTATTCAATTGGTTAAGCTTATCTGGATTTTGAAACACAATTGAAGCAATTACCTTTCTATCTAATTGATTCCTTTCATCTATAACTTTATTATTAAAAATAGATTGTACTTGCTTTATAACACTTTTTTTTGACATTATTTTCTTGCCTCTACATCTGCAATATATACTGGTATTCCCTTAGAAGCAATGTATTTTGCAACAGTGCTCTTACCGCTACCTATTCCTCCTGTTAAACCAATTATTTTAGTCATACTATTTTTTAAAAAACAACTCTGGATGCGCTTCTTCTGGTTTCTTTTTCAGCAAATGGATAGCAACAAATGATTGCAAAAAGCCTTTCCCATAACCATAAAATTGTATTACGCTTGCAATTAAAGAATAAAACGCAATTTTTACATTTATATTTTGTACTAATGAACCTACAAAAATCATTCCAAAATAAATACCATAAAGCATTAAAAAGTAAGGAATGGATAAAAAGAACAAAATCAAACTAAATAGAAACCCTAAAATAAAAAAACTTGGATACCAAAAAGTAATTTTTGCATATTCTGGATACCAAAAATTTAAAATAGGTCTTGCTTTACCAAACTTATTAACTTGTACATAAAATTTGTGCCAATCAATCCTTCTTTTATGATACACGTATGCTTCAGTAATTAATTTGGTTGTAAAACCCATTTTCCAAAGTCTTATAGATAAATCTGGGTCTTCACCTGGATGAATATTAGCGAAACCTTTTGAAGCTTCAAATGCAAGCTTTGAAAGTCCCATATTAAAAACTTCTAGGTTGAAACTTGCCTACTTTTTCACTTCCTCCTCTTATTCCTCCTGTTGTAAGAAACGATGTCATGGTGAAATTAATTGCTTTTTGAATGTCTGAAAAGGAATCTAATGCATTATCTGGACCACCAAAACAGTCAACAAATTCATTCTCAATAGATTTAGAAACACTTTCTAAATAATGCTTTGGCAAAATACAATCTGAATCTAAAATGATAAAATAATCCCCTTTTGCTTTTTGCATACCGTAATTTCGAGAAGCACCAGGTCCTGAATTAGCTTTAAAAAAATAGCTAATATTTAATTTATCCTCATATTTTTCTACTATTTCATTACATGGAATTGTAGAACCATCTTCTACTATTACAACCTCAAAAGGCTTAATAAAATCTAACAAAGAAATACTTTGTAATAATTCATCAATTTCATCTGGACGATTATAAATAGGTATAATGAATGAAAAATACATTTCCTTTTTTTTAACAAAGATACTCTTTATAAAAAATATTTTTTATAAATTAAAAAAACAATTTTTAATTTCATAAAATACACATATTTAACAATACATCTAACATAACTATCCTTTAACGATTTTAAAAAAATAAAACTGTTAATATTTTTCTTAAAAAAAGTTTTCTTCTAAAAAAAAAATTAACTTTTGTGCGACTGAAACG
>JAAURU010000320.1 GCA_012032075.1 Flavobacterium sp. | reverse complement strand
TATTGGAAAACTATCCTTTAATGACCATAGAGGCTTACAAGTGCAAAATCTTACTTCAAACTTTACTTATACTAAGAAAAATATTCTTCTAGAAAATTTAGATTTAACCACTCCAGAATCCTTAATGAAGGGAAAAGTGGAGTTGAAATATGTAAGAGAAGATTTTTCAGATTTTAATAATAAAGTTGTTTTTGATGTGCAACTAGATAAAGCTCAAATTGCCTCCAACGATTTGAATTATTTCTACAATGAATTTGGTAAAAATAATCTTTTTAAAATTGATACCCACTTAGTGGGTACATTAAATAATTTTACAACTTATAATTTAAAGCTTACTGATAGTAAGAATTCTGAGATTTTAGGAACAGTAAACTTTAAAAATTTATTTAACAAGAAGGAATCTTTTTACATTAAAGGTAAATTTTCAAAAATAGCTTCTAGTTATGATAACCTAACTTATATTTTACCAAATATTTTAGGAAAAAATATACCAACAGCACTTTCTAAACTAGGAAACTTTACAATTATTGGAAATACTGAATTAACAGATACTTATATTAATTCTGATGTTTATATAACTTCTTTATTAGGAAATGTAAAAAGTAATCTTTCCATTCAAGATTTAAAAAATATTGATAATGCAACATATCAAGGAAATGTAATTTTAGAAAATTTTGATTTAGGAAAACTTATAAATCAAGAAGATATTGGTTCTGTTACTTTAAATTTTGATATCGATGGTCAAGGTTTTAATCAGAAATATTTAGATACTCAAATAAAAGGTACTATTGATAGTTTTAATTTTAATAACTATAATTATCATAATATTATAGTAGATGGAAATTTGAAAATGCCTTATTTTAAAGGCTATTTTAATAGCAATGATACTAATTTAAAAATGGATTTTGATGGACTTGTGGATTTAAGTTCAAAAGTTAAAAACTATAATTTTAAAGCTAATATTGATTATGCCGATTTGTTTGCGTTACACTTTTCAAAAATAGATTCTATTTCGATTTTTAAAGGAGATATTGCATTTTCTGCTAAAGGAAATACATTAAATGATTTAGATGGAACTTTAAACATTCATAATGTTTCCTATCAAAACGACATTAATTATTATTTTTTCGAAGATTTCCAATTGAATTCAAGTTTTGATGAACAACGAATTAGAACAATTACAGTTAATTCTCCAGATATAATTAGCGGAAAAGTTGTAGGTAAATACAAAATTGAAGAAGTTAAGAAAATTATTGAAAATGCAGTAGGCAGTTTGTATGCCAATTATACTCCAAATAAACTTCAAAAAGGTCAATTTTTAGATTTTAATTTTACAATCTATAACAAAATTGTTGAAATATTTGTACCAGAAGTTTCCATATCTGAAAACACCAAAATCAAAGGAAAAATTAATGCTGATTTGGGAAAATTTGAATTCGATTTTACTTCTCCAAGTGTTGTTGCTTATGAAAACTATTTTAATAATATCAAAGTAGATATTGATAATAAAAATCCATTATACAATACTTATGTAGAAATGGATAGTATTCGAACAAAAAACTATAAAATTTCCGATTTTAATTTGATTAACTTAACAATGAATGATACTTTGTTTGTTCGATCAGAATTTAAAGGAGGTCAATAAACAAGAAGATAATTTCTCGTTAAACTTGTATCATACTATTGACGAAAAATAAACAATCTGTTGTTGGTTTTAAAAAATCAGAAGTTAATTTTAAAGATTATTTGTGGTTTATAAATGAAGCTGAGAATACTGAAAATAAAATTATTTTCGATAAAACCTTTAAAGATTTTAAATTTCAAAATTTCCGATTATCTCATAACAATCAGAATATGGATTTTTATGGAGAAATGAGAGACTCAACCTATAAAGATTTTAATTTAAAATTTGAATCGGTAGATTTGGCTAAAGTTACACCGTCTTTAGATAGTATTTCTTTAGATGGAAAACTAAATGGCTTTGTGAAATTTCAACAAAACAATAATTATTACAAACCATTATCAAATGTTAGGATTGATAGTCTTAAAATCAATAAATTCCCTGTTGGTGATTTATATGTATTAGTTGAAGGTGATGAAAATTTCAATACTTTTCAAGTAGATTCTTATATTGTTCAAAAAAATGCAGAAAGATTTAATATAAACGGTTCTGTAAATTATAAGAACGATCGCTCCACAATGAATATGGAAGCTAATTTTAACGAATTTGATTTAGCTCCTTTTGGCTCTTTAATAGGTCAAGTTCTATCCAATGTAAGAGGAAATGCAACAGGTAGTGCTGCAATAAGAGGACTTGTTAATGACCCTGAAATTGATGGAAGATTATATTTAAATGATGCTGGTTTAAAAGCTCCTTATTTGAATGTAGATTATGATTTTGAAAAAAATGCAATTGTAGATATTACAGAAAATCAATTTTTATTTAGAAATATTGCCATTACTGATACCGAATTTAAAACAGAAGGTGTGTTAAATGGAAGCATTAAACATAATGTTTTTGCAAATTGGGAATTAGATTTACAGGTTAAAACTAATAACTTATTAGTTTTAAATACAAAAGATTCTGAAGATGCTTATTATTATGGAACAGCTTTCTTAAATGGTAGTGGTTCAATTGAAGGGCCTATTGAAGCTTTGTTTGTGTCTGTGGTAGGAGAATCGGAAAAAAACACATCTATTAAGATTCCAGTTAGTGATTCACAAGATGTGGGACAAAAACCATATTTTACTTTTATAAAAGAAGAAGATTTACTTAAAGAAAAATTAGGTAAAATAAAAAAAGAATAAATACAATGGTTTAGAATTGAATCTTGATTTTGATATCGATACTGATGCAGAAATTGAAGTGATATTAGATAGAGAATCGGGTCATGCTATGAAAGGTAGAGGTTATGGTTCCATGCGAATGCAAATCAATACATTAGGAAAATTCTTAATGTATGGAGATTTTCAAGTGCAAGAAGGAGAATATAATTTTAAAAAAGCAGGTTTAATTGATAAAAAGTTCTATGTTAAAAGGGTAGCTCCATTCGATGGGAAGGAGATCCAATGGGAGCCATTTTAAACCTTGAAGCTATTTATAAAACTCAAGCAAATCCTTCTGTCTTAATTGAAAATTCTTCTTTTAGTGCCAATAGAAAAATTGATACCGAAGTATCTATAATCATCAACGGAAGTTTAAGTAATCCAGAACCCGATTTTAACATTAATTTCCCAACATTAAGTAGTGTTTCTAAAAGTGAAATAGATTATCGTTTACAAAGTAAAGATGTAAGACAAAATCAAGCCTTTGCTTTATTGGCTTTTGGTTCTTTTACCACACAAGAAAATGCTGGTAATGTTGCTTATGGTTCATTATTTGAAAAAGCTAGTTCCTTATTTAATGATATTTTTTCAGATGAAGATGCTAAATTAAAACTAGGTGCTAGTTATTCTCAAGGAGATCCATTAAATCAGGTTTCAGATAGAGTAGGGGTAACATTAAGTACCCAAATTAATGATAAAATTTCAATTAATGGAAAAGTTGGAGTTCCTGTAGGTGGAGTTACAGAATCTGTTTTAGTTGGTGATGTTGAAGTTCAATTGAAATTAAATGAAGATGGTTCTTTAAGAGCTACTGTTTTCAATAAAGAAAATGATTTAAGTTTTAATTTAGGTCAGGGAATTGGTTACACACAAGGAATTGGTTTAAACTATTCTGTAGATTTTGATACTTTTAAAGAATTTCTTTTAAAAGTATTCAAGAAAAGTAAAGAAGATGCTAAAAAAACTTCTTCCGAAGGAGATATACCAGATTCAGATATTGATTTATGGAAGAATAAAGAATACTACAATAGGAAGAATAAAACCATAGAGACAGAAAAAGACAAAGATTCTAAAAAAATACCTGAAATAGAATAATTATAACTTTTTTTATTAAAGTGTTAAAAAATACCTCTTTTTTTTATAAAAAATAAAAAATTATATGCTAATCTAAATAGAGTTTACAAAAACAGAGAGTATGTTTCTTTAAAGGCATTAGATTCTACTTTACTTTATATAAAGCCTTATTACCTATATACTTCAATTTATAAAAATTTAGCTAGTTATGTGGAGTTATCAAAGAAACTATACGTTGGGACTAAAGCACCTACATTCTCTATTTTGGATTATAACGATAATACACTTCCTTCTCATATAATTTTAGATAATAAAAACATAACTTTATTGTATTTTGGGCAAGCTGGTGTGTGCCTTGCAGGCAGAACAGCCCCTATTTAATTGAGCTATATAAGAAATATAAAGATAAAGGCTTAAGAATAGTTGGCATTGCAGATGATAAGGATTTAATTAAATGGAAGACGCAATAAAGAAGGATAACACAAGTATATGGACACATGTACTGCGGGGTGCGAACCCGGATTTAAAAACAAAAGGTCTAAGCGATGTAATGATGTAAATAAAAAATTCAATATTTCTACATTGCCAACATACATATTAATAGATAAATATGGTATTATAATCGGCAGGTTCCAAGAAAATCT
>JAAURU010000014.1 GCA_012032075.1 Flavobacterium sp. | reverse complement strand
AGGAAAAGCAGGAACAGGTAAAACTACTTTACTTAAAGAAATTATAGCAACTACACACAAAAACACAGTAGTTGTTGCACCCACAGGAATTGCCGCTTTAAAATGCTGGTGGAGTTACCATTCATTCTATGTTCCAATTGCCTTTTGCTGCTTTTCTTCCAGATCTTAATGACGTTTCTAATTTTTCAGGAGGAATTAAATTTGAAAGTAGAAGTTCGCTTGGCAGACATTTTAGAATGAATCAAACGAAGCGTTCTGTCATTCGTAACATGGAATTGTTAATTATTGATGAAGTTTCAATGCTTCGTGCCGATGTTTTAGATGCTATTGACTTCATGATGCGCAAAACAAGGAGAACAGAAAGACCTTTTGGTGGTGTTCAGGTTCTTTTTATTGGAGATTTATTACAATTGCCTCCAGTGGTTAAAAACGAAGAGTGGCAAATATTGAGAAATTATTACAAGGGGATGTTCTTTTTTAACGCTCATGTTATACAACATTTTCCTCCTTTATATATCGAACTAACAACTATTTACAGACAAACTGATGCAATTTTTATAGATATATTAAATAATTTACGGCAGAATAAAATTACAAAAAACGACGTTGTTGCGTTAAATAAGTTTGTTCTACCTAACTTCAATCTTAAAGAAAACGAAGGTTACATAACACTTACAACGCATAATTCTAAGGCAAACCAAATCAACCAACAATCTTTGGAAGATTTAAAAGGTAAATCATACACTTTCAAAGCACAAATTACTGACGATTTTCCAGATAAAATTTTCCCAATTGACGAAACACTAGAAATTAAAGTTGGTGCTCAAGTTATGTTTGTTAAAAATGACTTAAGCTTTGATAAACAGTATTTTAATGGTAAAATGGGAAGTATAAAAGCCATTTCAAGTGATGAAATTTTAGTTCATTTCCCAGACGAAAATAAAACCATTGAAGTAGAACGTTATGAGTGGCAAAATATACGATACAAAATAAATGAAAACACAAAAGAAGTTGAAGAAGAAGTGATAGGAACTTTTGTACACTACCCTATTAAATTAGCTTGGGCAATAACTGTTCATAAAAGTCAAGGACTTACCTTTGACAAAGCTGCTTTAGATGTATCGCAAGTTTTTGCTCCTGGACAAGCTTATGTTGCTCTTTCACGTTTGCGTTCTTTAAACGGCTTAGTTTTGCTGTCTCCGCTTCAAATGAATGGTATTTCAAGCGATAGCGATGTGTTAAATTATGCCGAAAATAAAGCTTCAGAAGATACTTTACAAAAAGAATTAATTCAGGAAACTAAAAAATTTACGTTAGAATTTTTATGTAATACGTTTAATTTCAAAGAGTTAATTCAAGAATGGAGAAATCATTTTTACAGTTATAAAACAGAAGAATCAAAATCACTGAAATCTAAGCATATTAAATGGGCAACTGTTCAATATGAAAAAATAAGTACATTGGAAGATGCTTCTCAAAGATTTATTTCCCAATTAAACGCTATTTTTAGCAAAGAAACACTTGATAATGAATTTGTTAAAGTAAGATGTGAAGCGGCTCATGATTATTTTTTTGTTACTTTAGATGCTATTGCAGAAAATCTTTTATTAAAAATCGAAGAAATAAAAAGAACCAAGAAAGCCAAAGCCTTTTTAATGAATTAGAAGTTATAGAAGAAATGCAAATTGCCACTATTTTACAACTGAAAAAAGCAAAACTATTAGTCAATTTAATTGTTCGAGGTAAAACAATTTCTAAAGAAAATTTGATTTCCCAAGATATAAATGTTTACAAAACAAATAAATTAGTAGTTGTTAATGAACGTTTTAAAAGGGAATTTGCTACTCTGGTTGATGAAGAAGAGGAAGAATCAATATCGCATTATGAAAAACCAAAAAAGAAAAAATCGAAACCTTCAAAAAAACCAACAATAGAAGAAACACTAGAGTTGTGGAAAGAAAATTTATCCATTGCAGATATCGCAAAAAACGTAAACTAACTGAAGCAACGATTTCAATCATTTTCTAAGTTAATAGCTATGGAAGTCATGGAAATTTCAGATGTGTTGTCGAGTGATAAAATTGAGAACTTAAAAGAAGTTTTTAAAGAGTACAATAATGAACCATTAGGCCAACTCAAAGAAAAACACGGTGATAGCTTCTCTTGGGAAGAATTACGAATGTATAGAGCTACTTTGAAATAAAGGGTCATTACAAAATCTTTCCCTATTCATTTTCATTTCGTGCGAAGTCGAGAAGCTTTATTATATAAAAAGAAATGCTAAATTCAACTTACTTTCTTTGGGTTTATCCCAAAATATAAACAGCCATGATTGCTGGAATAAAATAGATAACAATAGTTCTTGCTCCATCATAATCTTTAGCAATTCGTTGGCCAAAAAGTAAAAACAATAGCGTTATACAAGACAAAACAGCACCATAAAAGCCCACTCTACTTGTAGGATTGTTTACCAATTCTATAATTCCAGAAACACACATTACTCCAGAAATTATCTCAAGTATTAGAATTACAAATAAAGCCATAGGTACTGTTTTCCCAAAAATAGTGCCTTCAAAATGACCTTTCAACCAAGACACATTGCCTTTCCAATCCTTTATTTTATCATATCCCGATTGTAAAAAAGTGATACTTAATAAAAGCAGTAATAAAATAGGTGTAATTTGAGTCATATCGTTATTTTTTATGCAAAAGTCGCGTTAGTTTAATGGATAAATCGGTTAAAATAATTTTACTATTACCATTTCTTTCAATATGGTATATAGCATCTTCTAATTCTTTAAATATACTAGAAATATTGTTTCCTCCTATAAAAGGAGCAAACTTTTTTAAATCAAAATTATTTTCTTTAGGTTCTAAAAAAACTAATTCATTAACTCTATAATTATTCAACATTGCTTGTCTAAAAAAGTGAATACAATAATGTAAAAATTGTTTTTGTACTTCTCTACCTAAACTCGCAATAGTTTCACTCCATGAAATTAAATCTTGAATAGCAGTAGCGTTTCCTTTAGCTTTAAAAGCACTTCTCACCCATTCAATAAACCAAGTTTCAAAAGGATAATCTTCTGTATTATTTTTTAAAAGATGTAATGCTTTATTATAATTTCCTTCACTTTGATGTGCGATTTTTTGAGCTTCATTGATTGGACAATTTTCATTTCTCGCTAAAGCTTCAGCAATTGTAGTTTCACTTAGTCGCATAAAATCAAGCACTTGACATCTAGATTGAATCGTTTGTATAATATCATCTAAAGACTCAGTGATTAATATAAATATAGTTTTCTCAGGAGGCTCTTCTAAAAGTTTTAATAATTTATTAGAAGCAGCTGTGTTCATTTTATCAGCCATCCAAACAATCATTATTTTATAACCACCTTCATAAGCTTTTAATGATAGCGCTTTATTTATTTCAGAAGCTTCATCTACTCCTATTTGTCCTTGCTTGTTTTGAATTCCAATAACTTTATACCAATCAAACAATCCTCCATATGAATTTTCTTTAAGAAATTGCCTCCATTCCAGTAAAAAATTAGCACTTACTGGATGAGATTTAATAACATCATTGGTAGCAACAGGAAAAACAAAATGCAAATCAGGATGCGAATAATTTCCAAATTTTAAATTACAGCTAGCGTTTCCAGTATCATTTTCATTGGAAACATTGGCACATAAAATGTACTGAGCATAAGCAATTGCCATAACCAATGTACCACAACCTTCAGGCCCAACAAATAATTGTGCATGAGGAATTCTTCCTAACGAAGCACTTCTCGTTAGGTGATTTTTAATATGTTCTTGTCCTAAAATATCTTTAAAAAGCATCAAACAAATATAGTATAATTAAAAAGTATTCAAATCTAAAATATGTAATTTAAACCTATATATTTGAAGATGTTAAAAAAATAGCAATGTAAAATCATTTTTTCAGCTTTAAAACATAAAAAAATCGGACTAAGTTATTAACAATCAAAAACAAAAATTTAGCAAAAAAGGATTAGTATTAATTTTAGAATAAAAAATTAAGTGCTAAAAATAAATACAAAATTTTAGACAAAATATACCAAAATAATTTGTAATTTTATAATAATTAGGTTTGATGATAATCTATTATTTTTACACTTTATCTGTTATTATTACCATAAATTATCGATTAAATGTTAAATTAGTTCAATGCTTTTAGAGTATTTTTAAAGATAATTAAGCTGGTTTTAGTTGCTTTTTAATTTTTGGCACGCATTTTGAAATAGTCTATATAATTGATATATTAATTAAAAAATTGAATTATTGTCTAACAGAAATATGAGTAAAAAAGCAATGCAAAAATATTTTTTTAAAATTTTTATCAACATTTTTATTAAAATATTTTGTTAAAACATATTATTACATATATTTGTATTTGTTTTGCCAATTTACCGAAAATTAACAAATTTTATTATGAGAAAATTTTACCTATGCGTAATAGCGTTTTTTTTACTGGCATCAAATGATGTGGTAGCACAAGATAAAGTTGTAATCAATATTAGAGGAATCTCTACTTACTACGACAAAAAAGATTTAGAAGGTATGACTAAAGGACAGTTAATGCCATTGTATGTAGAAAGAGTGAAAATTCTATTTAGTATTATTCAGTATTTTGGAGTAACAAAGAAATCTGGAGTTACTTTTAAAGATTTAGGAATTCCTACATCAAAAGAGAATGTTAAGTTATTAGAGTCAGAAATTGAAAATAGAGAGGGCTTCCTTAAAAACAATGAAGCATTCTTAAATGGAATCCTTCCGTACTCTGATACTAGAAATATAGTAGAAGCAATTCTATTTTATCAAGAAGTATTAAAACTAATCTACACAATGCAAGTAGAATAATAGTACAGCAAAAAACAAACAAAAATTTAAAATTTCAACTTATGAAAAAAACTATCATATTAATTCTGCTAGGTCTATCAGGACTTACATTACAGGCTCAAAATGATTGGGGTATTGTAGGAAGAACTAACTGGTTAAATGGATGGTCTTCTTTCAATCCTATTGCTAAAGAATATCCACAAACTACAAAAATTTTGACGGGTAACATAGCATCAGATTTAACGCTTTCAAATTTAGAAACGTATAATTTAGTTGGTGAAGTTTATGTAACCAACAATGCAAAATTAACCATTGAACCAGGTACTGTCATCAGAGCTAGTTCAAGTGAATACAGTGCATTAATTATTACAAAAGGTTCTAAATTGATTGCAGAAGGTCAAGTTATTAATCCAATTGTTTTTACTTCAGACAAACCTACTGGGGAAAGAAAACCAGCTGATTGGGGAGGTATTTTCATTTTAGGAAATGCACCAGTAAATACATTTGGAAATTTAGCAAGAATAGAAAGCAACATTCCAAGTAATTTTAGAATAGGTGGTGGAACAATTCCTGCTGACAATTCTGGTTCAATAAAAAATGTAAGGATAGAGTTTGCAGGAAGAGGCATGGATAGATATACTCTTAATGATGCTTTAACTATGATAGGAGTTGGCTCTGGCACTGTAATTGAATCAGTACAAGCCAGTCTTTCAAATGGTAACGGATTTAAATTTATTGGAGGAATTACTAAAGCATCAAAATTAGTATCTTTTAGATGTAAAGGAAGTGATTTCTTGTTTACACAAGGAGCAATATCTAATGTAGATAATGGCTTAGCTTTAAGAAATCCATTTTTCTCAGCTACAACAAATTTTAGAGGTGTTACCATAAAAGCTTATGAAAATAAAGATCTAACAGATATGACAATGCCTGTTACAAATGTTAATTTGAATAATTTTTGTATTCTTAATGAAACTGATTTAGGTGGGAAAAAAGCTGATGGATTAATTAAAGAAGCTATATATGTTAACAGTGAATGTTTCTTTACTATGAAAAATAGTATAGTATCTGGTTTTGAATCTTCAATGCTTTTAAATTCTAAAATTGAAGTTAATGCTGATAATTTATCAAAAATTAAATTACAGAGAATATTTATTAACAATTGCAAATCAAATATAGTTTCTGAAAATGGAGGCGTTAACAATACTGATTTAGAAGGCTATTATGCAACACCTTCTTTTGGTAATAGATATGACAATACTCCATCGCAAGATTTATTTGTAGATGCAAATAACCCTAAAACACCTGATTTTAGATTAAAAATAGATAGAATCAATTAAGTAGATTCTATTATAAAACTTTTAGACTGTTAAAATTGCAAAATTGCAATTTTAACAGTTTAGTTGTTATTGAAGAATACTAATTATTAACCACTTTGCCCATGATAAGTAATAGTATAAAATGGATTGTAATATTTTCAATGTTTCTTACATTGAGCTCAAATGTTATTGCACAGGATTTAATCCTATCAACTCCATCAAGAGGTATTCCTGGACCTACTACAGAGTTTACTTATTTATGTCAAACAGCTACTCAAAACACTAACCATTTTACAACTTTTACGGTTATTTCAGGAACTGTTCAATCAGCAGCTAATTTTCAATTACATTTATCAAAAGATAATTTTAGTCCATTTACAATAGTTGCCAATGGAGCTACTTTTGCAAATGGTAGATATACTATGAATTTTACACTTCCCACAGATACGTATGGCACTGGATATAGATTAAGAGTTATTAATACGTCTCAATCAACTAATGAACCAAAATCGCTATCTTTTGGTGCGTATTATATTATTCATAACCAACAAATTCCAGTAACTTTTAGCAATTGTTCTGGTACAAGTACTACAATTTCAATTGTAAATACTGGTGATAATTCTTCTCCATTATTTTATCCTTATTTAAAATATAGATGGACAAGGAGAGTTGGTGCAACTGATACTATTTTAACAGGAGAAACAACATCAAGTATTACGGTTACTACTCCTGGAGAATATTTTGTAGAAACAGAATATGGAGAATGTACACCATCATTTCTCTCTAGATCAGTATTAGTACCTATTGCTGGTGGAGGAACTAATTCATTACAAATTACAGCAGAAAATGGTACAACAGAGGTTTGCCAAAATCCAGGTGTAGTATTAACTTTAAATGTGGCATTTAATCCACAGCATATATATACATGGTTTTTAAATGGAACCGCTATTACTAATGCTCCAAATAGTAATTCCTATACGGCTACTCAAGGTGGTAATTATACCGCTTCTTACAATAATAATACATGCACAACGAATTCAAACAATACGATTTCTTTAACAGAAACCTCATTTAACGCTTCTTTAAATGTTGCTTCACCCTATCAATTAGCAGTTGGTTCAAATTTTGATGCAATAGTAACTACAGATGCAAATACACCTGAATTCAGTTGGACTCTTAATGGAGCTCCTTTATCGGAAAATTCAAATACTTTGAATATTGATGCATTAGGAGAATATATTGTACAAATAAGACAAACAGTAGGGTGTATTTCAACTAAAGAATTAACATTAGTTGTAATAGGCCCAGATGTATCTGATATACCAAATTTAATAAGCCCAAACGGAGATGGTATAAACGATCTTTTTAAAGTTCCTTTTCAATATATTAGTGAAAACAACTTAAATTTAGAAATATATAATTCATCTGGAAAACAAATATTTATAACAGATAATTATCAAAATAATTGGCCCCAAGATACAAACCTTGTCTTTCAGTCGAATGCTTTCTTTTATTTTAAAATGTCGAAAGACAATCAAACAATTAAAGAAGGAATTTTAACTATTATTAAATAACTCTTAACCTATAAAATTGAAAAAGAAATACCTAGTTCTATTTTTGTTTATGTATACGTGTATGGCTATTTCCCAAGAAAACGCTTACACCTCATTTGATGTATCATTAAACAACTCAATACGACTTAATAGATTTCTTATCAATCCTGCATTTAGTTATGCTAGAGAAATAGCTCCCACAATAAATTTATCAAACAAAAGGCAATGGGTTAAATTCGAAGACTCTCCTGTTTTATATTTACTTAATTATCAAGGAAGACTCAGTAACGAATCAAGATTTGGTATTGGAGCTTATTCACAATCAATAGGTGTACTATCAAATACAGGTGGAATTCTAAATTATGCATTAAATGTGCCATTAGAAGAAGAATCTAATTTAACATTTGGTATCAATACTTATATTTCTAATTCCAGTTTTAATATTGGTAAAGTTATTACCGAGTCTCCAGAAATACTACTACAAAATCAAAATGCAATTACTTTAATTTCATTAAAACCAGGTATTAATCTTAACCTTAATAGTTTTGATATTGGAATTGCTGCAAATAATATTATCTCTTACAATTTGTCTGAAAGTCAAATGGTAACTGAAAACAAGTCTAGTTCATTTTCTGGACATATTATGTACACCAAAGAATTGAGTAGCTACTACAATATTTTAGACGGTAGTAACTTCTCTTCTATGTTAAGAGTGCAAAATGGAAATGGAGCAACAGCTATTTCAGGAAATTTTTTAATTGACAACAAAGAATTAGGTTGGGCTGAAGTAGGATATAATTCCTTATATGGAGCAAATGCTGGAATTGGAGTTGCTGTTTCTGAAAAATTCTTAATAGGATATTCTTATAATCTTTCCATCAACAATTCCTTATTTTTTGGTTCAAGTCATGAATTTTCATTATCTTATAAATTCACAGATTATGACGATTCATTTAATTTCAGAAAAAGAGCACAAGCTTTACGAGATAAAAAAGCAAAAGCTAAAACACCAAATGCAACGTTTAGTCAATTGGAAGAAGAGCGTTTGGCTAAAGCCAAAGCCGAAAGAGAACGTTTAGCGAAAGAAAAAGAAGAAAATGACAGATTAGCTCAAGCCGAAAAAGATAGATTAGCGGCTTTAGCTTTAGCTGAAAAAGAGCGTTTAGCAAGAGAACAAGCGGAAAGAGATAGATTAGCGGCTTTATCTCAAGCTGAAAAAGATCGTTTAGCTAAAGAACAAGCGGAGAAAGATAAATTAGATGCAATATCTCAAGCTGAAAAAGAACGTTTAGCTAGAGAGCAAGCTGAAAAAGATAGATTAGCAGCTTTAGCACAAGCTGAAAAAGACAGATTGGCTAAAGAAAAGGCCGAGAAAGATAGATTAGAAAGATTAGCAAGACAAAAAGCTGAAAATGATAAAATAGCTAAAGAAAACGCAGAGATAGAAAGATTAGCAAGAGAGAAAGCTGAACAAGATCGTTTAGCAAGAGAGAAAGCAGAAAAAGATAGATTAGCAAGAGAAGCAGCATCACAACAAGCAGAGAAAGATAGATTAGCCAAAGAAGCAGCAGCTAAAGCGGAACGTGATCGTTTAGCAAAAGAAGCTGCCACAGCACAAGCAGAAAAAGACAGATTAGCTAGAGAAGCAGCAGCAAAAACAGCAAACGAGAAACTTTCAGCGGAAGATAAAATTACAAGTATAGAATCTAAATTAAATTTATCAAATAAATTACTTGACGATTATAAGTCAGATATAGTGGAACGCACTAAAAATTCAGATAAATTAATTAAACGATTAGACTCAATTGTTAAAGAGAGAGATAAAGATTTAAAAGATTTTATTTTAGGTCAAGAAGATCCAAATAAATTTGTAAGTACAACACAACAAAACGCACAGTTAAGCGCTTTAAAAACAGAAATTGCAAACAACAAGAAGATATTTGAAGATTTAATCTTTGATTTTGAGAATGCAAACAGGGCTCGTTTAGCAGAATTAAAAGGAAAAGGGATAAGTGATGAAGACGCAAAATTATTAAATGAGAATTATCAAGAAGTAATTGATGATTTGAAAAATAAGAAAGAGAAATACATTCAATTAGAAAAAGCTGCTGATCAAAGAATCTTAAAAATTAGTGCAGATAAAGAAGAAGAAAGACAACGTAGAATTAAAAAGGCAATCTTTGATAATGAAAAAGAACGTATAGAGAAAGACCAACAAAACTTACAAAACATTAAGAGTACTACAACAACTGGTCAAAATACTCAAGATCAAGAGGTAAGTGGTAATGCATTTGACGAAGAACCTATAACAAATGATATTGCAATTGTTAAGAAGATGAATAATGTAGCGAGTGGATTTTATATGGTTTTAGGTAAGTTTAAAGACACTAAACAAAGAGATACATTCATTAAGCAAGTTGTATCTGAAGGTGGAACAAGTGTTAATCAGTTCTACAATATTTTTGACGCATCTTACTATGTTTATTTAGGAAGATTTGACGAATTAACCCCAGCCACTAACGAATTAACAAAAAGAGGAACAAAAACATATAACAAGAAAATGAGAGTAGTGAAAGTGGAATAAATAAAATGTTAATTTTATATTAAAATTTTTATTACTTTTATAGGTCTTAAATCGAAATACTATGAAACGAATAATTACCCTACTAAAAAGTATTTAATACTTGTCTTATTCATGACAAGTATTAATTTGTTTTCACAAAATTATGTGCCATTTACTCCTGTTGCTAATGGTACCTTCAATGGTATAAAGGGAGATATGTTACTAATTGGTAATAATATCATGAACAGAAGTGCTGGACCTTTAGGTGCTAACAATCCTTATAATGGTACAGGTAATAACAACGACTTCAACATGCAATATATTGATGTTGATACAGATGCAACAACATTTAACTCTTCCACAGCTGATTTAACAATTCCTGTTGCTACACAAGGCTGTTATCGAATTAGAGCTGCTATTTTATATTGGGCGGGTGTTTACAATACTGCAAATATTGGTAATCAAGTGGATAGAAGTAGGTTGAATCAAGTGAAATTTAAATTACCAGGTTCCCCAAATTATATTGATTTAGCTGGTACAACTCTTTTTGATTCATGGACATTAGGAGCTGGTGTATCTGGTGCAACTCGTCCTGGATATGTAGCATATCAAGATGTAACAGCGTTAGTACAAGGATTGGCAAATGCAAATGGAACTTATGGTGTAGCAAACATCCAATCTGGGTTAAACACAAATACATCGGGTGGATGGTCTTTGTATATAGTATATGAAGATCCTTTAACAACCGCAAAAAACATTACTTTGTTTGATGGATTTAGTAATATTTTATCAGGCTCACCCCCTCTAGATATACCTATTTCTGGTTTTACATCAATTCCAGTGGGTCCTGTTAGAGCTAAATTAGCTTTTGCAGCTTTAGAAGGAGATAGAGCTTTTACAAATGATAGGCTTCGTATTAATGGAACAGCAATGACTATCCCTACAAGACCAACAAATAATTTCTTTAATGCAACTATAAACGATATTAATGGTGCTTTTACTACTCGAAATTTGAATAGTGGCAACTTATTAGGATTTGATGCAGGGCTTTTGAATGTACCTAATCCTGGAAATAGTATTATTGCTAATAATGCTACCAATGCTACTGTTCGATTAGAAACTGAAGGTGATTCTTATGTATATTATTTGAATGCTTTTGCAATTGAAGTAATTCAACCCCAAATTAACTTGGTTAAAACAGTTACTGATTTAACAGGGACAAACGTTGGTAATCAAACAGTAAACTTAGGACAAGTGTTATTTTATGATTTAACATTTCAAAATATAGGTAATGATAACGCTATAAATTTTACACTAACAGATGTTCTACCAGTAAATGTAAGCTTATTAAATATCGATCTTTCTGGAGCACCAGGTGTAACAATTACGAGTGCACCAGGAGCAAGTCCTATTGTTTTTTCTATTCCAAATAGTTTAGTAACCCAAGGTGGGGCAAGTTATAATATTAGAATTAGAGTTAGAGTCGCTGAAAATTGTTATGATTTAAGAGATGCATGTTCAAACGAAATTACTAATCAAGCTTTTAAAACATACAGTAGCTTTACTTCGGGTAACGTAGTCGAAAATCAACAACCATCTGCTTCTGGAATAGATGCTTGTTTGTTTCCTACACCAGGTGCAACTAATTTTATAGCAGATATTGACGATTGTACTTTTGAAGCTGAAGAAATATTATGTGGAGATTCAGTTGTGTTAACAGCGGGTGGTGGTTATCTTACTTACCAATGGCATAGTGGTTCACCACCAACAGCCGCAAATGCTATACCAGGCGCAACAAATCAAAGTTATACAGCCACATCAATAGGAACTTACAGTGTAGTTAATACTGCACCTGCTCCTTGTTTATCAATTACTGAAACATTTAATGTTGTTAATTTTAACGGTTTTGTACCAAATCCAGTTATTCCTTATGCTGACCAAGTAGATGTGTGTCCAAATGACGGTATAGAATTACCTAAAATCTTTCTTTGTGGAGCAAATGATAGTAGGTTAATACAAACTAATATTTTAAATGCACAAAGTATTGTATGGCAAGTATTAAATGAAACAAGTTGTCCAGCGGTTGCAAATGCTAATTGTGCAAATACTAATACTGCTTGTACATGGACTTCAGCAGGACCAAATGGGCCAAATTTTAATGCTGTAAATGCAGGACAATACAGAGTAACTATTACTTTCCAAAATAATTGTTTCAGAACATATTACTTTAATGTTTATAAAAATTTATTTACACCTACAGCCGTTTCAACAGATAGATTTTGTAATACACCTGGAACAATAACGGTTAATGGTGTACCAAGTTCTGGATATGAATTTAGTATAGACAATATCAATTGGTTTCCAACAAATGTTTTCAATCCAGTTCCTCCTGGAGTTTATACAGTTTATGTAAGACAAATAGGAGGAGGAGTTGGTAATTGTTTGTTTACAATACCAAACGTTCAAGTTTTAGACAGAAATTTCACAGTTACTTTAACAGTAAATAATGCTTTATGTAATGGAGCTCAAGGTAGTATAAGGATGCAGGTTAATAATGTAAGACCACAATACACCTATCAAATATCTGGAGCAGCGTCAAATACTGTTGGCCCTATTAACTCCAATGATTATACTTTCCCTAATTTAAACCCTGGAAATTATACAGTAAATGTAACTACTACAGACGGTTGTACTTTCACTCAAAATGTAACAATTACTGAACCACCTATATTAACACTAACTGGAGCAGTAACTCGTCCTTTAACATGTTTATATTTAAACACCACTTCTGGTTTATATGAATACGATGGTCAAATTACGCTAAATCCAATTGGGGGTACTGGACCTTATATATATACAGGTACAAATATTATGGGGATATCATCTGTTAATGTTATTGATATTATTAACCCTGGAACATATACTTATACAGTTACTGATTTTAATAACTGTACAGATACAATAACTATAGATGTTCAAGCAATACCACCTCCAGTATTTACTATTACTCAAACGGATATTTTATGTAACGGTGGAAACTCTGGACAAATAGTATTTAATGTTACCAATACTAATGGTTATACTATTCAATATAGTATTAATGGTGGAGCAAATTTAGGTACTAATCCAGTATTTTCAAATTTACCTTCTGGAACGTATCTAACACAATTATTATATACTTTAAATGGTGTTACATGTCCACCAATACAACAAACAATTACGATTACAGAACCAGCAAATGCAGTTAGTGCCTCAGCAGGTGTTTCTGAACTAGCAGGTTGTGGACCAATGGGCGAAGGTAGAGTTAGAATAACAAATCCACAAGGAGGAAGTGGTGTATATGAATATAGCTTCAATGGAGGTTCAACTTGGGGAACTACAAATGAAGCTTACTTAGCTCCAGGAACATATTCTGTGTGTATTAGAGATGCTAATTCTCCTACTTGTACTGCCTGCTATCCTGTAACTATTGATCCTGCTCCTCAAGATCCAACAATAACCGTTGCTGACCCTACTTATAATTGTGACGGAAATGCTACCACAACTGTAACAGTTAACAATAATGGAGGGAACTTCCAATATGAATATTATATTGATAATGTTTTAAATACAAATGTTCCTCCAAATGTTTTTGTAGATGTTCCATGTGGACCTCATACTATTAGAGTTGATTTTACAAACTTAAATATTCCAACTTATAGTGATTTATTAAGAGAAGATTTTGGTTCAGGAGACAACACTACAACTCCTGGAATCGCAGCAGCATATTGCTGGAACGACCAACCCTATCCTGCAACTACTCCATGTGGAAATGGTGGAGTAAACGCTTCTCTACCTTTATCAGCATGTGGATCTAGAACAATAGAAGATAATCAATATAGTGTTACAAGTGCAATTATACCAAATAATTGTAGTTGGTTCGATTATAGAGATCATACTCAAGTATTAACAGGAACTCCAGATCCAAGAGGGAGATTCCTAGCGGTTAATATTGGCTCTGCTGCTGGACCTAACGGAATTTTATATAGTAAAGTAATTAATAGTGTACTACCTAATCAGCCTGTATTAGTAGATTTATATGTTGCTAATTTGTTAAGAGCTGGTGTTGTTGGTGCAGATCCAGATTTTATTTTAGAACTTGTTGATACATCAGGAAATGTTGTGGCTTCTCAAGCTACAGGAATTATTGATAATATTTCAAATGGATGGCAATTTCAAACCTTGACTTTAAATCCAGGTAATAATACAACCTTAACTTTCAATATACGTTCAGGCAGTATTTTATATAATGGTAATGATGCAGCTATTGATGATATTTACGTGCGTCAAATACCTATTGCTTGTGTAACAACAGTAAATTTTCCAATTTTAATAGATTGTAATCAAGCATTTTCAGCTCAAATAACAAGTGCAAGCGATGTAACTTGTAATGGTGCAAATGATGGACAAATTACTATTGCAGCTCAAAATTTTAATCCTACTAATGGTTACTTTTATACAGTTACAAATTCTGGAGGAACAATAGTTTCTTCTGGAAACCCTACTTCATCTCCTGTAGTTATTCCTAGTCTGCCAGCAGATACCTATTCAGTGAATATTCAATACGACTTATCGTCAACTCCTTGTGCATTCCCTTTCACACAAGTAATTAGTCAACCAACTGCTTTAATAGCTGATGCTGTTCTTACAAGTCCAGCAACATGTACTACAGGTGGTGTAATTACTGCTTCTGCTAGTGGAGGAACACCTAATTATCAATATCAACTAGTAAATGCAACTACTAATGCTATTATAGTTCCTTTCCAAGCAAATCCAGTATTTTCTAATCTAGCTCCTGGAAATTATATAATAGTTGTAAGAGATGCCTTATCATGTACTGATCCTATCAATACCGCTATAAATATTCCAGCACCTACAAATCCTACTGCTGTAATTGCTACTTCATCAGATTTATGTTATGATGGAGTAAATCAAGCTACAATTGTAGTTACAGCTTCTGGAGGTGTTCCATCTTATACTTATAGTATTAATGGATCAATACCACAAACGAGTAATACATTCTCTGGATTAACTCCAGGTAGTTATACTATTTTAGTTACAGATTCATATAATTGTACAGTGACATTAGCTCCAGTTACTATTGCACCGCAATTAACAGCAAATGCAGTTTTAACAAAAGCTTTAGATTGTTCAGCTTCACCAAATGCTGTTATCACAGTAACTATTAATGGAGGAACAGCTCCTTTCACATACCAAGTGAATCCCCCTAGTGCATTAGTTAATGTGGTGGGAACATCCTTTACTTATTCTACAGCTACCGCTGGAACCTATAATTTCACGATTACAGATGCTATTGGATGTACGGTTGCTACAACTCCAATTACTATAACACCTTTACCAGTATTAAATGCACCAGTTTTAACTCAAACGGCATTTAATTTATGTAATGGAGATAACAATGGAGCATTTTCAGTAACTGCTTCAGGTGGCTTGCCTTCATATACATATAGTATTGATGGAACAAATTTCCAAACAGGTAACACTTTTACAGGATTAACTGCAGGCACTTACACTGTTACGGTTAGAGATTCTAATCAATGTACCCAAACAGCAACAATAACATTAAATCAACCAGCACCAGTTACTTTTACTCCTACTAAAGTTGATCTTCAGTGTGGAGCTACAGGTACTGTTCCTGGGTCAATTACTGTTACTAGCGTTGCAGGTGGTACAGCACCATATAGATATATTCTTACTAGAAATCCATCTACTACTGGTTTCCCAATGACTTATAATACGGTAGCGTCTGAAGATCATACATTTAATAACCTTAATTTTGGTTCTTATACAATAACAGTTGTGGATGCTAACGGATGTACTGCAACACAAAACATTTCAATTGCTTCTCCTCCAAATAGCTTAACGATAGACGCAAATGCTGTTGCAGATTGTACGAATGGGGGGACTATTACTGTTACGGTTAACCCATTAGTAACAGGTGCTGGAGGACCATATTATTTTGCAATATATACTGGAGATCCTTATCCATTAATTACTTTTACAGGAACAACACCTAATCCTCCATATCAAGCTGAAACAGTTCCTGGTGGATTATCATCGATATTTTCAAATTTAATTCCAGGTGTAACATATTGTTTTATAGTATATGATGCTAGTACAAATTGTTATTATTTCCAATGTGACGATGCACCAGTGCCTACAAACTCAACAATTACATCTACGCTTACACCAAACAATATAACGTGTACAGGTGCAGCAGATGGTAATGTTGACTTTACTATAAACGGATATTCTGGTACAAGTGTTAATTATCAAGTTTTCAATACGGATAATTCTCCATTATCACCTCCAGTTACTGGAAGTGTTCCAACTCCAGGCGGTCCAATAACAGTTACAAATGTAGGTCCTCTACCAGCAGGTCAATATTATATTTTATTTACCGAAGTTGGAGGTCCTAATGCAGGTTGTAGTCAGGTAGCTTATTTTGATATTTTAGAATCACCAGTATTATTATCGTTAACAGCAAATGTTACTCGAAATGATAATTTATGTTCAGATGTAGGGCAAATTACAGTTACGGGTGCAAATGGAACACCACCATATTTATACCAAGTTGTTCCTTCTGGAGGTCCTGCACCTACTACATGGGTAACAACAAATGTATTTAGTGGTCTTGTTGGTGGAAACTATGACGTGTATATTCAAGATGCTTATGGTTGTATTCAATCTTCTTTAATTATTTTTGTACCAACAGATTCATCTCCTGATATCACTTTAGCAATTGATCCTGCTACACTTTGTAATACAAATGACGGTAACTTCAGTATTATAGTAACAACTAATACTACTGTAGGTGTTCCACCATTTACATATAGTTTAGGTGGAGGAGCTTTCGCAACGGCTTCTACAAACCCATTTGTATATACTGGATTAATTTCTGGAACATATACAGTTACAATTAGAGATGCTAATGGTTGTACTGAAACCGAGACGATTACTATTAACCCTCCGTTGAATGGAACATTAACTCCTTCTCTAGCTGCAACTCAAAATTGTGGAGTTAGTGATGGTATTATTACTGTAAATGCAGGTGGTGGTTCAGGTAACTATACATATAGCATTAATCCACCATTAGGAACTCAGGCAGGAAATGTGTTTTCAAACCTTCCAGCAAATACTTATACAATAACAATAACAGATGTAACAACTACTTGTTCTATACCAAGAACAATTACATTAGCACAACCAACAGTTCCTAATTTTACAGAAACTGTTTTTGATGTTACCTGTAATGGCGCTTCAAATGGAAGTATTACCATAAACTTAACAGGTTCAAATCCTGATCCTGTTTATACATACGCAATTACTAATCCAATTCTTGTTGGTCCACAAACTTCAAATGTATTTAATAACCTTCCTTTTGGAACTTACACAGTAGTGGTAACTTCTGGAAGAGGTTGTACAACGACTAGAGATATAACTGTTGGGCAACCAGCTCCTATAGTTGTTCCAGCTCCTACAGTAACACAATTTGCTTGTAATGCAGGAACTAACACAACAAATAATGCTTCTATTGTAGTTACAGGAGTTACAGGTGGTTCAGGAACATATATTAATTATGTATTCCTTCAAGGAGCTATAGTCCTTCAATCAGGTGCAAGTAATACTTTCCAAGTTTCAAATGAGGCTGGAGGAACTTATACTATAAATGTTTACGATAATAATGGTTGTTTAGGAACAACTACAACAACTATAAATCCTTTTATAAGAATTTCAAATCCTTCTGCTACAGTTACAAGCCCTATAACGTGTACAACACTTGAATCTATTACTGTTACTGTTGATGCAACTATAAATGGTGTTGCAACTGCATTACCAAGCCCAATTAGTTATACAGTAACTGGATTTTCACCTAGTACATATAATGTTACACAAATAGACAATCCTAATTTTACAGGATTAGCTATTGGTAACTATAACATTACTGTTTTAAATCAAACTACTGGTTGTAGCGTGCAAACAATACATTATGTGTTTAATCCTAATACATTTATTGTAAATGCTACTGTAAATAATAATGTAAGATGTTTTGGTGAGGCAAACGGAAGTGTAACGTTTACTTTTATAGATCAAAATTTAGTACCTACAAATGATGCTGGAGCGTTTAGTTACACTATCATTAATACTGCTACAGGAGCAACATTTACTACTGGTAGTAGTTCAAATGCAGGGCCATTTACAGTTAATAATTTACCGGCTGGAGTATATCAACTGCAAACGATTTTAACTGGCAACCCTAATTGTCCTGCAATTACTAACTTTACTATAACGCAACCTACAACTGCTTTAACTATTAACGCTACTAATACTCCTATTACTTGTAATGGTAACGATGGAAGTATTTCAGCTGTTGGAAACAATGGTTGGGGTGCTCCTTATGAATATCAATTAGAAGAAGCTATTGCAGGAGTTATATATCCTTGGAGTGCAAACCCTGTTTTTGCAGGGTTAAATGCAGGTCAATATATTAACTTAGCACCAGGTACTTATACAGTAAGTGTTAGAGATAATTTAGGATGTCCTGTTTCATCAACGGTTGTTTTAGCTAATCCAACATCTATAACAGCTACTATTGCTGCAAACCCTACTGCTTTATTATGTGTAGGTGATACCAATGCAACAATTACTGTTTCTGGTACTACAGGTGGTGCTGGTAGTGGTTATTTATATTCATTAAATAATATTACAACAGGAACTTCTTCTGCTCAACAAGCAAGTAATATATTCGCTAATTTAGGTGCTGGAACCTATAGTGTTACAATAACAGATTCGTTTGATTGTACTTTTACAACAACTACTGTAACAATAACAGAACCAGCAGACAATGTTGTAGCAAGTTTAAGTTTAGGAACATTTGCTAATTGTAATACTCAAGCAACTATTATATTAACGGCTAGTGGTGGAACTCCTCCATATAGATACAGTACAACACTTACAGGAGTGTATGCACCATTAGCAAATCCAACAACATTTACTGTTGCTCCTGGTACTTATCAATACTATGTAATTGATGCAAATAACTGTTTACAAGTTGTTTCAAATAGTATAACTGTAGAACCTTATGTTCCTGTTGTAGTTACTGTTGACACAACAAACGCGGTAATATCATGTAATGGTGGTACTGCAACAATTAACGCTCTTGCTACAAACGGATTTGGTAATTATGTCTATACTTTAAACCCATTAGGAGTTTCTAATACTACTGGTGTATTTACTAATGTGCCAGCAGGAACATACACGGTTAATGTTACTACAAATGGTATTTGTCCAGTGAACTCTGCACCATTTACTATTACTCAACCTAATGCTATTACATACACATCTTCTTTCACAAATGCAACTTGCGATAGTTTTAATAACGGATCCATTACAGTTGTGGCAACGGGTGGAACTGGTACTATACAGTATTCTATCTCTACACAAGTTCCTCCAGTAGGGCCTTTAGAATCAGTTAATTCAGGTGTATTTGAAAATCTTGCTCCTGGCACATATTATGTTTATGTACAAGATCAAAATGGATGTAGTCCAATGGGTTCTCCTATACCATTTATGATTACTTCTCCTACACCAGTAACATTAGTACCAAATACTTTTGTTGCTATAGATGAAGTTTGTCTAGGTGATGGAGGTTCAATAGCTTTCAATGTAACTGGAGGAACTCCAAATGCTACTGTCGGGTACACAACTACTCTTACAGATCAAAATGGGGTTCAAACAGTTCAAACATCTTTAACAGGAGTTTTCAGTTTTACTAATTTACCTTTTGGAGAGTATGATATCTTAACAGTAGATGGAAATAATTGTCCATTAGCATTTAGTTATGAATTAGAACCAGGAGTTGATATTCAAGGTGATGTTTTTGTTGATTATACATG
>JAAURU010000319.1 GCA_012032075.1 Flavobacterium sp. | reverse complement strand
GGTAGCCAAAAAGTTCAACAGCAATTGTTGGACTTTTTTTGTTTATAAAGAATTAAATTGTTCGTTCCTCTTTTCATATTCTCCTTTAATACCTAACAATAAATTTGCTTTTGATAAATGCATTGCTTTTTGGTCTATGGCTAATAAAGATGCATGCATAACTGCTGAAACAATTTGAGCTCCTGTTAATTCATAATTAGTAGCCAATTGAAGTATTAGTTCTTCATTTACTTCAATATTTTTAGGTTTAGTATTTGTCCATAATTGTATTCGTTCTTCGATTGAAGGTTTTGAAAATTTAATAATTGAGTTAAATCTTCTTAAGAACGCATCGTCAATATTGTTTTTAAAATTAGAAGTCAGGATAACTAATCCATTAAAACGTTCAACCCTTTGTAAAAGGTAACTCACCTCTTGGTTAGCATATCTATCATTAGATGATTTTGTGCTAGTTCTTTTTCCAAAAAGTGCATCAGCTTCATCAAATAAAAGAATCCAATCTTTATTTTCAGCCTGATTGAATATTTTTTCTAAATTTTGTTCTGTTTCTCCAATATATTTCGAAACCACTTGGGATAAATCAATTCGATATACAGGTCTATTAAATTCTTTTCCTAATAAGGTTGCTGTTAATGTTTTTCCTGTTCCAGGTGGTCCATAAAACAATGTCCTCAAACCTGGAAGCACATGTTTTTTCATGTCCCAATCTTCCAATAGCGTTTTTTGATGTCTAATCCAAAGTTTTATCTGATTAATTTGAGTGTGAATTCCTTCGTTTACAATTAAATCATTCCATTCCAAAAAAGTAGTTACTTCTTTAGCAGGAAAAATTTGTGCCAAATTTAGGTTTAAGTATTTCACCATAAGACAATAAATGAACAACTTCTTTTGCTAAAATTAGTTTTCCGCTCATTAACGGATCTCCATCTTTTACTTCTTCAACAAATAAAATACTTTCCTTAAAAAACCAATGCTCTGGAGAGAATAACTGTTGAATTTGAAGCCTTTTATTAACATCATTTTTTGCTAATAAATATAATGCTGTTTGTCCTGTAGGTAGCAAACCTCTATGATTTTCTATTTTCACTCCTCCTATTTCTGGAAAATCACCACCTTCTGGATATACTTCTTTTATAATTTCATCTAAAAAACTAGGCAGTACATGAGGCACTAATGCTAATGAAAGAATAAAACCTTCTTCATGAGTGGATTCTCTTCCTAAGATTTCAGAAAAAGTATTTTCAAAACTAAACGCTCCATTTAATTGAGAATTTGTTTGCAATGAATTAACTATGTACGATTTAGATTTTGAAATAGCATATTAATAATTATTAATGACCTATTAAAGGATCAATTAGAATTCCTGTTATTCCATTAGCAGTCATTTGATTAACTAAATCAATTTTTATTATAATATTCCCCTCAAAATTTAATAATGTAAATAGTTTTCTATTATTAGTTTTAGATTCATCTATTTCCATTTTTATCATGTTTTTAATTACTTTGTTCCCTTTAGGACCTAACTCATTGAATAATTCATATTTCGATTTTCCCAATCAAAAGCTTCTAATAGTTCTAAAATATTTAAAACATAGTAAGGTTTGATATTTTTATCTTCAAATTTAACTTCGATAAATTCAAAATAGGAACTATCATCGGTGTTTTCTAAAAATAATTTTACTTTTTCTGACACTACTAATTTTCCTCCTAAAGCATATAAAAAATCTAATTTTTTCCCTAAAGCATTTTTTAATGTTGCTTTAGGAGACTTCATTTTTTTAAAGAAACTCCTTAAATAATATCTTCTCATAATCTTTATCATAAATCAAACTTGATATGTAACAATTTTTAGGTTTTAAATCCGGATAAAGTCTTCTGTAATCACTCATAATTGTTTTTTTAAAATACAACATTGTTTAAAGGAATACCTCCACCATTGCTTATTGCTGTTCTTGCTCTAGCAATTAAAGAATCCACTTGCGATAAAGCCTGTACTTCTGTAATGGCTCCAGTATTCAATGCATTTCTAATTGGTATTAATTCAGCTTCAATTCTTAAAGTATATGAAGGGTGTGACCCCAAATGTAATGCTGAGTTACCAAAATGACTAGCTAAATTAGGATGACTAGTTATTGCCGCAGTTCTAGTTGCAATATCTGGAGGAACCATTATCCCATTTCTTGCACCGTTTTCAATGTTAAAACCTATTCTTCGAAAGAAATCATCAAAAGCACCTCTTAATTCTCTAGGTATTATATGATGGGCTTGAAAATTTGGAGGATGCATTCCATTTGGGAGATGAGATGGAATTCCCCTTCTTAATGCAGCAGTTGTCTCGCCATTTTGAATGATTCTTAGTCTTTCAGCTGAAGACAATCTACTTCCCAAAGACCCTCTTAAATCTCTAAATTCACTAGCTCGAGCAGCATTAGAAGATAAATCTTGTAGCTCATTTACAAATCTACTTGGGTTTCTTTCAACGCCAACAATGATGCCTCTTGAATTTCCAGTACCTATTAATACTTCATCACCTAAACGAACAGTATCATCTAATAATCCACCTCCTCCTGCTGGTCTTAGCCTGCCTTGTTCAATGAATTCTAAATTCCCAGTTGCCAATAACACCCATGGATTAATATATCCCTCTAATCTAAACCAACCTCTAGTAAATCGCATTCTAAATCTTCTAAAGCGAACTCTAGTTAATAATCGCTCTGAAAGTTCTTCTAAGGTTCTTACTCCTTGTCCCACTCTTCCTCTCACACCTTGCATAATTACTCTTCCTCGAGCAACAACCGCTCCCGCTGCTCTTAATACATATCGGCTTCCAGTACTTACTGCGCTTACTAAACCTCTCCCTAAACGACCTGTACTTGCTATTAATCTTCCAGTTCCTCTTACTAATGCTCCAGCTCCTCTTCCTGCTATTCTTCCAGCTCCACTAATTCCACCTTTTAATGATTTCCAAAAGGCTGAACTTCCTAAAAGTGCAAAAATAGCTTCTACCGCTGCAACTGCAAACCCTCTAGCTAACGCCCTACTTGCTCCAGCTATATCTCCATTAATAGATTTATAAACATATTCGCCTAGATAATAAGAGGCTCTTAATACAGCAACACCAATCATTATAGGCATTAAAGCTCCAAATATTGCTGGCAATGCTGCAGTAACTGCTCCTCCTGATAATATTTCAGCTAATACAATAACTATGATAACTCCTATAATTGTTGGTATTAACCAATTTCTATTACATCTCCACCAATGACCCATTCCTGATGACATTTGATTCATCGTATAGCGACCTCTTTGGGCACGAGTAAGAGGGCCAAATTTTGCTTCTTCAGGAAAAGCACTTGCTGCTCTTTCAGATGAAGCCCCTTCTGTGACAGGAGGATTACAAGCCTGTGTTGCCATCTCTGCATTGCTTTGATCCATCATTTGTTGCAAACGAAACTCCGTTTCTTCTTCATGAGTCATTTGTGAAAAATCTGGAGAATTTGCTTCTGCTGGGCTTCCATCTGCCAAAGTTTCTCCATCCCCATCTGGAGCTCCAGATGAGATCATTTCAGAAAGAATACTGTGAACTGTTCTTGAAGGATCATCTGAATTTCCAAATTCTACAGTTCCATCCTCTGTTCCTGTTCGACTTAAAATAGCTTGTTGTAAATCAGCACTAGGAACAAATTCTCCTACACTATCAACTCCTATATGTTCATTAGTATATTCCGAACGACTAAACAATGCAGCATCACTTGCAGAAACACTCTCTCCTAATCCAGAAGATTGAAATTGTGAGTGCAATGATGGTTCTTCAAAAGTAGTTCTTTCAAATGGCAAGGCTGTAGTTAAATTAACACCTAATAATTCCTCTTCCATTTGTCCCTCAAATTCTGCTGGTGCTCCTGCTGCTGCTGCGATTTGATTGCTTAATAAACTTAAATCCATTTCTGAAACCATTCTTGCCACTCTATTAGCAACTGTAATTTTTTCTTCATCAGATTTTTCGAAAGTTTCCTGCAAAATTGTATAATTCTAGTTTTAACTTGTACCCAAGTTTCTCCAAACATAGCAAAATTTGGCATAGCTCTAAGAACACCTATCATTACTCTTAAAACAAAATTGATTATAGGTGGTTTAAAACAATCTGGCATTAATCTCCAATACCAAGCCATAACTACTATTGGAATTAACCAAGGAAAATTGGCTAAAATAATTAGTTTAGCTACTAGAACTACTGCAGGTCTTATAAATGACCATACACTTTGAACAATACTAGCAATAAGATTACCTAATCGAGTAGCTTGCATAACAATCCAAGAAGTAACACCTCTAATCATTGAAGAAACTCTTTGAACAATCCTTCTTAAAAATCTAAATATCGAAGACTGGGCTACTGCATTTACCAATGATTGAAAAGCAGCTTGCAATTGTTGGAACATGCTACTCAGCCAACTCATTGCTTGACTAACTAATACTCTTAACTGTTGAATCCCCCTTGAATGGGATCAAAAACATTTTGTTGTATAAAATTTCTAAAACGAACAAATACTTCATCGTCCC
>JAAURU010000318.1 GCA_012032075.1 Flavobacterium sp. | reverse complement strand
TATTTCCAATACATTTTTTTATTACTTTCTTAACTATAAGTATAGCAAATGCCCAGCAATACAATTTTCAAACTACACAATTATCTGTTCTGCAAAAAAATAAAAATAGAGAATGGGGAAAATGGAGTAAACCAACCGATACTAAAATAATTATCAAATTAGATCTTACCAAAAATAAAATTATCATTTATTCAAGTCAAATTCAGCATTATTCAATTCTTGAATATTTACAAAAAGAAGTAACTGAAGTTGATGTGATTAATTCTTATTTGTGTAGGAGCTTAGATGGAATTCCAGTAAAAATATCATTTATGGTAAGAAAAGATCAAAATGATAAAGCGCAAGTTTATGTTTATAATAAAGATTTTGTCTTTTGTTATGATATTATTGAACTTGTAAAGTAAGAAAACTATAAAAACTATTTAATTATTTCAAATCTCTAACTATGAAAAAGTGGATTGCATTTTTTGCATTACTAAATATGACTTTAATTCAAGCACAAGACAAACCAAAATTAGTTGTAGGAATTGTAGTTGATCAAATGAAAATGGAATATCTGTATAGGTTTTCTGATGATTTTTCTGCCAATGGTTTTAAACGCTTAATGAAAGAGGGTTATACTTTTCATAATATGCATTACAATTATATGCCAACTTACACTGGACCTGGACATGCAGCAATTTACACAGGAACAACTCCAAGTGTAAATGGAATTGTAGGAAACGATTGGTTTAATAAAGCAATTGGTAAAGAAATGTATTGTACAGACGATGCTTCTGTAAAAACAATTGGTGATGGAACAGATAGTGAAGGTAAAATGTCTCCAAAAAACCTATTAAGTACTACCATTACCGATGAATTAAAATTGGCAACAAATTTTAAAGGAAAAGTAATTGGTATTAGTTTGAAAGATAGAGGTGCGATTCTACCTGCTGGACATTTTGCAGATTGGGCTTTTTGGTATAGTAAAACAGGAGCTTTTATTTCAAGTACCTATTATGGTGAAGCACTTCCAAATTGGGTTACCCAATTTAATAAAGAAAAAAATTACGAGAAATATTTAACACAATGGGATTTATTTAAACCAAAAGAAACCTACAATGAAAGTTTAAATGATAACAATCCTTATGAAGGTAAATTATTCAAAAAAACACCTTTCTTTCCTTATAATATGAAGGAAATGTATGATAATAATGATGCTGGAGTTTTACGTTCCACACCTTTTGGGAATAATTTTATTGCCGATTTTGCTAAAAAAGCTATTGAAAAAGAGAACTTAGGTAAAGATGACATAACCGATTTTTTAGCCATTAGTTTTTCATCAACCGATTATATAGGACATGTATTAGGACCACGTTCTATAGAATTACAAGATACTTACTTAAGATTAGATCAAACTATTGCCGATTTTCTATTGTATTTAGACAAAACAGTTGGTAAAATAATTATTTGGTTTTTCTAACTGCAGATCATGCTGGTGCTGAAAATGTTACCTACTTAAAGGATAATAAATACAATGTAGATAACATTAATACTAAAAGTTTTAAAAACGAACTTACTATGTTTTCCAAAGAAAAATATGGTGAAGATTTAATTTTAGAGTATTCCAATTCTAACGTGTTTTTTAATAAAGAATTGATAACTGCTAGTAATTTAGATTTAAATGAAGTAAAACAAACATTTAAAGAATTTATTTACAAACAAAAATTTACAAGAAGAGTGTACACAGATGATGAGATTTTAGCATCTTCAGGAAGTGATTTATATTTACATTATATTGCAAATGGGTATGATCCTATTCAAAATGGAGAGTTAGTAATTTTAGAAAAGCCAGGTTATTTAGAATATGGAAATACCGGCACAACTCATGGTTCACCTTATACTTATGATACACACGTACCTTTATTATTTTATGGATGGAAAATTAAACAAGGAGAATCATACAATAAAAAAGAAATTACTCAAATTGCTCCTACATTAGCTTTAAAACTAAAAATTACTTTGCCTAACGGAACAGAAGCTGAGGTTTTAGAAGAAATTTTAGAGTAATTATGAATTTTGTAACTTATAGAAAATATCCAGATAAAGATACTGCAATTTACATAGCAAATCTTCTGAAAAATAATAGCATTGCTAATGAATTTATTGAAAATAAATCAACCTTAGATTCTAATTTTAGTAGTCGTTTAATTGATGAATTTGAAGTTAAAATTCAAAAAGAAGATTTTGTTAGAGCAGACGAAATTGTTTTGAATGATACTGAAGAATATCTCAAAAAATTACCTGATGATTATTATTTGTTTTCATTTGCTAATGATGAATTAATGGAAATTATTCAGAAAAAAGACGAGTGGAATGAATTAGACTATTTATTAGCGATAAATATTTTAAAATCAAGAGGTATTGATATTTCTCAAGAGGAAATTAGCCAAATGAGAAATAAAAGAATAGCGGAATTAAAAAAACCTGAAAAAAGTTCAACCCTATGGATTGATGCTGGTTATTGTTTTGCAATTCTAGGAGGTCTCTTAGGATTTATAATTGGCTATTTACTTTTAACTCAAAAAAAGACACTTCCTAATGGTGAGCGAGTTTTCGCATATACATTAGCCGATAGAAAGCATGGAAAAAGGATTTTATATATAGGTGTGTTTTTTTTCCTTTTTTATATTTTTTATCATTTTGTAGTATAGATGAAATTAAGATTTTTAAAATAATAGCGATTGTTTTTTTAATTTTTGCCGCAATAAATATTGTTGGTGGATTATTTTTAGGACTTGGTATTTTTGCTGAAAGTTTCAAATCTGATTCAAATTTCAAATCTGATAATTATGTTACGGTTGAAGATACTGTATATCTTTAAGCAAAAAATTTCTAAATATCAAGAAAAACTAGATAGTTTACTTGAAATTAATCCTTTACAGGCAGAATTATTTGCTGATAAACTGCATAAAAAATATAAAAGAGAACCTGTTTTCATAGATTACAAAGCGTTTGCATTGTTCAAGCAAAAAAAATATAATGATGCATTAAAATTATATAAGATTATTAACAATCCACTTTCTGAATTTTTAGGTACAAAGATGAATAATAATCGAAATATAGCATTGTGTTTTGAAAATTTGAGAGAATATGATTCTGCAATTTATTATTTTAAAAAAGCATCAATCGATGTAAATTTATATAGCATAGCTAGATGTTTTAATCATAAGAAAGAGAAAGATAGTGCTTTGTTTTATTATTCTAAATTACTTGAAATAATTAAAAATGATAAAGATAAAATGAATTATATAAAAAATATAGACGTAATAGATGAAGTACAATATAAAGTTGATTCTTTATCAAAATTTTCAAAATAAAGGAACTATATTATCATAATAAAACGGTTGAAATTAGCTTTCAACCGTTTTTTGTTTTATCAAAATGACAACCATTAATAATACGTATAACGTCTTACTTTTGAAATGTATTTTGCTAATCGAATTACTTGGTGACTATAACCATATTCATTATCATACCAAACGTACATAACGATATTTTTTCCATCTGCTGAAACAATAGTGGCATTACTATCATAAATAGATGGAGCTGAAGTTCCAACTATATCTGAAGAAACCAATTCATTATTTAAAGAATATTTAATTTGTTCTACAAGTTCACCTTCTAGTGCATATTTCTTCATGATGTTATTCAAATCTTCAACTGTAGTTTCTGTGTTAACTTCAAGGTTTAATACAACTAGTGAACCATTTGGAACAGGAACACGAATAGCATTTGAAGTTAATTTTCCTGCTAAACTTGGTAAGGCTTTGGCAACAGCACTTCCAGCACCAGTTTCGGTGATAACCATATTCAAAGCAGCAGAACGACCTCTACGATACTTTTTGTGCATATTATCAACCAAATTTTGGTCGTTTGTATAAGCATGTATCGTTTCAATATGTCCTTTGGTAACACCTAATGTATCTTCAATTACTTTTAAAATAGGAGTAATAGCATTAGTAGTACAGGAAGCTGCAGAATAAATGGCAACATCATCTGGATTAAATTCGTTATGATTTACACCATAAACAATATTTGGAACACCTTTTCCAGGAGCAGTTAGTAATACTTTTTCAGCTCCTTTTGAAGTTAAGTGTCTTTTTAAGGCTTCTTCAGTTGTAAAAGCTCCAGTATTATCAATTACTAAAGCATCTTCAATACCATAAATAGTGTAATCAATTTCTTCTGGAGTATTTGCAGATATAATATGAACTGTAGTACCATTTATTGATAAAGCATTATTTTCTGGATCGGCACTTACAGAACCTTCAAAATCTCCATGTACAGAATCATAACGTAGTAAAGAAGCTCTTTTTTCTAAAAGTGTTGGATCAATTTTATCTCGAGTTACAATAGCTCTTAATCTCAATTGTTGTCCTTTACCAATTTTACTCATCATCTCACGAGCTAATAAACGTCCAATACGTCCAAAACCATAAAGCACTACATCTTTAGGTTAATTTCTTGTAGTCTTTTTTGCTTTTTTTTAATTTATCAATTACAAATGCTTTTGCATCATTATATTT
>JAAURU010000317.1 GCA_012032075.1 Flavobacterium sp. | reverse complement strand
GACCACCACATCTCCCAAGGTCCAGGGCCTCGATATTCTACCTCTACCCTGCTATCCTTGCAAGCAGGCTGCCCGACTGGCTAATACGTAACCTGTTTTTTTCTGGGTGCGGCCGGGGCGTCGCGGCAAAAATCTCTGTCATTGCGTGGAGCGGATTGCCCCTCACAAGAGGCATACCGTACTATTTGTAAAGCCTCACTGTAAGAATTTAAGAACGCCACAGGCGGGACAAAAAATTTACTTCTCCGGCTCACTGAAACGAAAAACGGGACGGGCGAAAGTATTGATTTCTCCTCTCACTCACTGAAACGACCGATTTTGGGACGGGACACAGAAAAACTGGAGTTTGAGGGCTCACTGAACTCGATGCACGCTCACTTAATAAATAAAATGTCATGACACATATGACGCACAGTATATGCTCCACATATTTTATGTATGTATCTCCGCAATATAATTTTTTTGTTGGGTAATTTTTTTCTTCAAAATTTAATTGAGTTAACCTTTCGATTTCCAATTGCGCTTTCTTTCGTTTAGAAATATCAGAAGCGATAATTAGTAATTCCGATTTATCATCTGTTGGGTTGAATGGTATAATTGCCATTTCTAACCAAATGTCTATATTATCATTTGTAGTGGCTTTTACTTCACCTTGCCAACCTGTTTTTTTATAATTAGCAATTATATTTTCAAAAATGGCTTGTTCGTTTTCGTGAATACTAATGACTTCCACAAAATTAGCATTGGAACTGAAATTAGTATATTTAAAAAGCCTTGAAAATTTGTTTCCAATATGCACAATATTTCCGTTTGAAGTGATACGAGCAAACAAAAGGGTTTCATCCATAGCATGATTAAGCGCTCTTAATTCTTTGGTAGAATTTATTTTATCGAGGCTTAAAATATCAGCATCATAAGCCATTTTCTTTGCTTTTTTCTCTGCTTCTAACAGTTCTGAAATACTTTTCTTAACCGTTTTTGCTGTTGGCCAAAAAACAAATACCAATTCTCCTAATAAAAGTAGTAAGGTTAATGCCATGAGAATCATTTCTAAATTGCGCAACCAACTCACTTTTTCATTAGCTTCAGCATCGTATTGATTTACAATTTTATCCATGAGTGTTAAAAACTGACTTTCATTATTTTCCACTTTTTCAACCTCAACTTGAATGTCTTGAATTGGTAATAATGAATTAGTTTCTACTTTTTGAATAATATTTTTTGTGGCATTTTCAATCGTAGTGAAAATAGGATTTAATTGGGAAAATAAAGTAGTAACAGTTTTGCTATTTTTTTTGGGTAAACCCAATGAATCATTTCCTTTTTGAAGCGAAACATGTGATAACTCCCATAAAGAAAGTGTTTTTTTGAGTTGGTCTTTTAGAATAATTCGATTTTTTTCATCTGAAACAGTTGTGAGTAACAGAATTTCTTTGGTTAATTTTTGACTCAACATACGTTGTCTTCCAGCAACATTGATAACCGTAGAATCACTTTGTTGGTCGTTAAGGTGTTTTCTAATTAAAATTTGACTAACAATAACAGTCAAAGCAATTGCACTTAATGCAATGATGTATAACCGACTTAATTTTTTAAACGTGCGTTGATCTAAAGTATTATTTATACTTGCCATTATTTATAAATTAAGTGCTTGTTTGATTAGTGAAAGTCCTTTTGTTGAAAAAGAAAGTTGCAACGCAAATTCCTGACCTTCTTTTGACATTTTTACCCATGTTTTTTGAAGGATACTTATGATTTTTTCGTCATCGTGTTTTTTGTTAAATTCTTCAAAATAATAATCTAAAAAAACCAAACAAATCACATCTTCTATAGTTTGACTTTCCTCGTCTTTTTTAATCATTTTTTTATGAATTAAAAAGGATACTCTTTCGATAAATTGAGCATCATAACCTACATCTTTTAGAATTTCGGCTGTAATTTCGGCATGCATTTTTTTGAGTGTTTCTCTCCATTTTAGATAGCCTACTCTGTCCATAGGAAATTCTTCTCTGGCTATTTTCCATCTACAAATATGTTGGGCACGACAAGCAATTTGAAGTGTTTCTGAAGCTGTGGGACAAAATTGTAATAGTTTTTGCGACATGCGCATGGAATATAATAACTCTTTGGAGAAATCCATTTCATGAGCTTTGAAAACGTTTATATCTTCTGCGTTTTTTTATCGATTAATGCAATTGCTATTTCAAATTTTGTTGGCTCCATTACCTATTTTTAATTTTCAAAGCCAATATACACATTTTCATTTTCTATTTTAACAGGATACACCGCTATTTTCAAATCTTCTCCTGCTAAATTAGAACCGTCTTCCAAGGAAAAATTCTTTTTATGCATAGGACAAGCTACTTTAGCTACTCCTTCTTTATCACCTATCATTCCTAATGACAAAACCATTTCCATTTTGTGAGGACAAAGGTTTTGGCAAGCATACCATTTTGCTTTTCTGGTGAAATTATAAACAGCTATTTGTTTGGTTTTATATTTGATACAAGCTCCTGAATTTTCTGGAAAATCGGAAGTTGTTCCTACTTGAAACCACACTTTTACGTTTTGTTCTGTTACTGTTTTATATTGGTCTAAAATATTCTCCATTTTATTATAATTATAGGTTTACCAAGGTCTAGGCATTTTTTGATCACGCATAGGAACAAATACTAAATTATCATCTGTATCATCAGAATTTACAAAGTGTTTGAAACGTTTTGTCATATTTGGATCTTCAATAGCTTGCTTCCATTCGCATTCATATTTATCCACTAAACCGTCCATTTCTCTTTCTAATTCATCAGCAATACCTAAAGAATCTTCAATTATCACTTGCTTTAAATAGTCTAAACCACCCTCTAATTTTTCAAGCCAAGTTGCTGTTCTTACTAATGGTCCTGCGGTGCGAATGTAGAACATTAGGAATCTATCTAAATATTTAATAGCAGTTGCATCGTCTAGTTTTTCGGCAAAAAGTAAGGCATGTTTTGGAGTTGCTCCACCATTTCCACAAACATATAAATTCCAACCACCTTCTACCGCAATTAGTCCGAAATCTTTTCCTCTCGCTTCTGCACATTCACGAATACAACCCGAAACTCCACCTTTTAGTTTGTGAGGAGAACGCAAACCTTTGTATCTGTTTTCAATTTCTATGGCAAAAGTTACGCTTTCATGCATTCCGTAGCGACACCAAGTAGAACCCACACAACTTTTTACGGTTCGCAGTGATTTTCCATAAGCATGACCACTTTCAAATCCGGCATCGATTAATTGTTTCCAAATGAGTGGCAATTGATGCAATTGAGCCCCAAATAAATCGATACGTTGACCACCAGTAATTTTGGTATATAAATCAAATTCTTTTGCTACTTGACCAATGACTATTAATTTGTCTGGAGTAATTTCTCCACCAGCAATTCTAGGCACAACAGAATAGGTTCCATTTCGCTGTATATTCGCTAAAAAACGATCGTTTGTGTCTTGAATAGTAACTTGTTTGTTTGCCGTTTCCATAGTTATAGAAGCAAAAATAGAAGCCAAAGCAGGTTTACAAATTTCACAACCATCACCTTCACCAAAAAGATTTAAAGCTTCTTCATAATCTTTTACTTTATTGATTTTTATTAAATCGTATAACTCTTGTCGGTTGAAGTTAAAATGTTCGCAAAGTGTAATTTTTACTGTTTTTCCGAGCGATTTTAAGGTTTCGTTTACCAAATCGGTTACCATTGGTTTACAACCACCACAACCTGTAGTTGCTTTAGTTTTGGTTACAACCGAAGCAAAATTAGAACATTCACCTTCTTTTATTGAATTGCAAATATCTCCTTTGGTTACACTTTCGCAGGAACATACTTGAGCTACATCTGGAATATCTAAAACACTACCAAAAGTGGAACCACCTTCTCCTCTACTTCCTATAATTAATTCTTCGGCTGCTTCTGGAATAGGTAAACCGTTTAAGTAAATTTGGTGAAACATATTATAATCGGATGCATCACCAACAAGAATTCCTCCTAAAAGTTTCTTTCCGTCATGACTAACATTGATTCTTTTGTATAAATTTTTAGTTTTATTTTCATAAATAATGGAATAGCCTTTTTCAACTGGCATAAAAGGTTCTCCATAACTCGCTACATCAACACCTATTAGTTTTAATTTGGTTGACATATCAATTTCTGTTGGCATTACTTTTTCAGTATTTCCTAAGATTTGATTTACAGCAACTTCAGCCATATCATAACCAGGAGCAACAAGGCCATAAATCATATTATTTAGTAAAGCTACTTCTCCAATAGCATAAATATTTGGATCAGAAGTTTGCATTTGATGATTGACAATGATTCCTCCTCTTGTACCCATTTCTAAATCGCAGGTTTTTGCTAATTCATCGCGAGGTTTAATTCCTGCAGAAATAACCAACATTTCTACATCAATTTTATCATATTCTCCAAATTCCATTCCTGTAATGGCTTTTTCACCAAGGATTTGATTGGTTGCTTTCGATAAATGCACATGAATCCCTAACGATTCTATTTTTTCTTGTAACACTTACTTCCTCTAGTATCTAA
>JAAURU010000316.1 GCA_012032075.1 Flavobacterium sp. | reverse complement strand
CAAATACAATTTGAAGATTTAAAAGCGCATACTTCAGAATTAATCAAAAACAAATGGCTCAATTTGGGCAATTAAACCCTACTGATGAAGAGGTAGAAGGTATTGTTGCTCGTGTAATGTCTAATCAAGATGAGGTAAAACGTTTGTCTGAACAAGTAATGAGTGATAAAATGCTAAACTTGTTTAAAGAAAAAATAAACGTAAAAGCTAAAAAAAGTAAACTATCAAGAGTTTATTAAAGAGATGTATGGAGAATAATTTCTCATAAAAAATAATTATCTTTGAACGTCAAACTACAGTTTGACGTTCTTAGTTTATAACCCATTAATAAAGTTTCTATGAATTTTGGAAAAGAATTTAAAAAGTTTGCTATAAAGCACCAAGGAGTAAATAGTTTGTACTATGATAAAATTGTAGGTAGTATGACTCCATATATTATTGAAGAAAGGCAAATGAATGTTGCATCAATGGATGTTTTCTCTCGTTTAATGATGGATAGAATTATCTTTCTTGGAACAGGAGTTGATGATTATGTTGCCAATATTATTCAGGCACAATTATTGTTCCTTGAAAGTACAGATGTTTCAAAAGATATAAGTATTTATATTAATTCTCCTGGTGGAAGTGTTTATGCAGGTTTAGGAATTTATGATACCATGCAATTAGTTAAACCAGATGTGGCAACGATTTGTACTGGTATGGCTGCTTCAATGGGAGCTGTTTTATTGTGTGCAGGAGCAGATGGAAAACGTTCTGCATTACCACACTCTAGAGTTATGATTCACCAACCTTCTGGAGGTGCTCAAGGAGTTGCTACAGATATGGAAATCAACTTGAAAGAAATGTTAAAATTAAAAGAAGAATTATATCAAATTATTTCAACACATTCAAAACAACCTTACGATAAAGTATATAAAGATAGTGAAAGAGACTACTGGATGAAAGCTGATGAAGCGAAAGCTTATGGAATGATTGATGAGGTATTGGTTAGAAATTAAAAATTAGAAATCAGAAGTTAGAATAGCTACTTCTAAATTATTAAAAATGGCAAAAGAAGTATTAGAATGTTCGTTTTGTGGAAGAAAAAAGCCAGAAACTAATTTATTAATTGCAGGTATCGATGCGCACATTTGCGATAGATGTATTGAGCAAGCACATGGTATTGTTTTGGAAGAATTGAAACAAGGTGGAAAGAGTGAACTTTTAGCCGATTTAGTTTTACTAAAGCCAAAAGAAATTAAATCTTTTCTAGATCAATATATTATTGGTCAAGATCAAACGAAAAAAGTAATGAGTGTTGCGGTTTACAACCACTACAAAAGATTGATGCAAAAACAATCTGAGGATGAGGTTGAAATTGAAAAGAGTAACATCATAATGGTTGGTCAAACAGGAACAGGCAAAACATTAGTAGCTAAAACCATTGCAAAAATGTTAAATGTTCCACTTGCTATAGTAGATGCTACTGTACTTACAGAAGCTGGTTATGTAGGAGAAGATGTAGAAAGTATCTTAACACGTTTGCTACAAGCAGCAGATTATGATTTAGAAAAAGCTCAAAGAGGAATTGTTTTTATTGATGAAATTGATAAAATTGCTCGTAAGAGTGATAATCCTTCAATCACTAGAGATGTTTCTGGAGAAGGAGTGCAACAAGCTTTATTGAAACTTTTAGAAGGAACTATTGTAAATGTACCACCAAAAGGAGGAAGAAAACACCCTGATCAAAAATTTGTAGAAGTTAATACGCAAAATATTTTGTTTATTGCTGGAGGTGCTTTTGACGGAATTGAAAAAATAATTTCTAAAAGATTAAATCGTCAAGCTGTTGGTTATAGCTCTTCTAAAGATGTAAGTACTGTTGATAAAGATAATTTGTTACAATATGTTATTCCAAAAGATTTAAAAGACTTCGGTTTAATTCCTGAAATAATAGGTCGTTTGCCAGTTTTAACGCACATGGATCCTTTAGATGCAGCTACTTTAAGAGCTATTTTAACTGAACCAAAAAATGCTTTGGTAAAACAATATAAAAAATTGTTTGAAATGGATGATGTTGAATTCTCTATTGAAGAAGATGCTTTAGTCTTTGTAGTCGAAAAAGCTCTAGAATATAAGTTGGGTGCAAGAGGATTGCGTTCATTATGTGAGGCTATTTTAACAGACGCTATGTTTGATTTGCCTGGTTCATCTGAAACGGAATTGCTTGTTACAAAAGAGTTTGCTGAACACAGTTTAAATAAAAACTTATTACAGCGTTTAAAAACCGCTTCTTAATAAAATTAAATTAAAATTAAAGAATATAAAAAGGGCTTTCAAAATTACTTGAAAGCCCTTTTTGGATATAGATAACTAAAATTTTTAATTTTCTGTAAGAACTGGAATAATCTTAAATTCAATACGTCTGTTTTCCTGATCTTCAATTTCACTACAGTTTTCACATTTATGAAGAGGCTGAGATTCTCCATATCCTTTGTAGCTAATTCTATTTTTATTAATTCCTTTAGAAATTAAATATATGTAAGCAGATTTTGCTCTTTTTTCAGATAAGGTTAGATTGTATTTTTCCGAACCTTTGTTATCGGTATGAGCATTAATAGAAATTGCCATTTCTGCATTTTCATTTAATACATCAACTACTTTATTTAATGATAATTGTGATTCTTCTTTTATCGAGACTTTGTTAAAATCGAAGAAAATATTTTCTAGAACAATAGCGTCATCAACAATCTCAGCTTTTTTCTGATTTAATTTAACCACTTCGGTAACAAAAGCATTATCATTAGAAGTGTTTAAAACTGATGCCTTTGGATCATATCCTTCTTTATTTACTGTAATACTATATTGTGTTAATGGTTCAATTTTTAATTTAATTTCTCCATTAACATTTGTTTTTATATCTTTAATTGTATTGCCAAATTCATCTGTAATAACCACATTTGCATTAGGTAACTTAACTTTAGAATTATTTTCAACCACCACCACATTTAATTCCTGTTCTTTTTGTTCCATATCAAAACGATAAACATCATAGTTTTCTGGTTCGTTTTCTTTGTTTACAGATATATATCCTTGTCTTGGATTAACCAAAAGATAACCTATCTCATCTTTTTTTGTATTTAATCCCGAACCTAAGTTTACTGTATTAATATAATCGTTATTTACAATAGAAGCTCTAAATACATCATAACCACCATAACCATTATGTCCTTTTGAAGAGAAATAGATGTAATCATTTTTTGGAGTCACAAAAGTATATTTTTCATCGCTACTTGTATTGACTTTACTTCCAAGGTTTTTGATATTTTTTAATGTTCCATCTTCAATTACATCAGCAACATAGATGTCATAACCTCCAAAACCACCTGGCATATTTGATGAAAAATATAGTTTGTTACCTACTTTATTTAAGAAAGGATTTTCAACTGAATAATCATTTGTAGTTACATTTAGTTCAGTTACATCTTTCCAGTAACCTTGGATTTCCAAATCTAATACTGCTTTGTACAACTTAAAATTTGTTGAATTTTCTGTAGTATGTGTAAAATATACTGTTTTTTCATCTTCTGAAAAAGTCATTGAACCTTCATCAAATTCTGAATCTAAAACAGTTGAAAATTGTAATGGAAAAGATAAATTACCATTTTTATCAACATTTGTACAATAAATATTATTGTTAAATTTATTTTGAGGCTCGTTAAATGTAGTTTTAGTGTGTCTTCTTTTTTTATTAGATACAATTAAAAATTTTCCTCTAAAAAAGTAGTACCTATTTCAGATAATTCAGTATTAATACCTGTATCAGTCAATAAATAATTTAGTAATGGAGGATTTTTTATTTGATTTAATGTCGATTTTTCATCCATAAAATTATCTTGCGAAAATCCTAAAAAGGGAGGCATAAAACGCACAATAATAATTTTTTCATCATATTCATTAGGTTAAATTTAGACTTGCAGTTGCAAATATTAAGACTAAATTTATCAAAATTGAACAATAATCGGTTAATGGTTAAAAAAATACGTTATAAAGATTAAAAAATCAAATAAAAAACTCGATCATAATTGTTAGCAAAAAGCCTTGTAATTTTTATCAGCGTTGGTGTTATAGCTGGTTTTTCCTTTGGATTTTATTTACTTGAAATAAAAAGTACCAATCAACTTGTGTATGTGGATGGTTCTTCACTTTCTTTGGTTACTGAAAAATCTGATTTTTGAAATCCCGGAGCGATAATTTCCATATAAAAAGAATCTTGGGTTTCTTTAACATTTACCGGAGTCAATTCCCTTCCGGAAGGAAAAATGTCTTTCGGGAAAACCGGCAAATCATTTAATAATTCATCTACCAGACCCGAAACTGTGTTTCCCCATGATCTGTTATTTAACTTTACGTGTGTCATGATTTTTTAGTTTTATTTACGATTTAATATTTATACTGAATTTTCAAATAACATACCGAACGAATCAGAAAGTGATTTTTCTGCCGTATTAGCCTTTCTGATATTCGTTCAAGGACAAATTTTCCGAAAGCCGGAATTTTTACTGACACAATTACCTGCTAATCATTGTTTAATAGCATGA